>JAATEZ010000067.1 GCA_015655485.1 Lactobacillales bacterium
TACGGATTTAAATCATTTGAGAACATGAAAATTAGAATCTTCTTGATCAATCAGTTAATCAAAGTAAAATAACAAAAAAATCCGAGACAGAAATTATTTCATTCTGTCCCAGATTTAATTTTACTTAACTCATCAGTCCTTATTGACAAAGAGCCCAGTTTTTTGCTGTTTGGTTTGGCTTTGTCAAGCCGGATTTTCAAAAAAATCCAAGAGAAAATCTGAAGACTACAGAATCATTTCTCTCTGATCCTTCCAAAAACAAGCGGGTATGCCTAACCTGTCATATAATCATACTACTTTTTATTCAGCAGTTCTTTGCAAATTTTTCTTTACTAAAGCGTTGACTTCACTGCCATCTGCCTTGCCTTTGACTTTAGGCATCACGATACCCATCACCTTGCCAAAATCTTTTGCAGAATCAGATCCAGTAATCCTTATAGCTTCGTTCACAATGCCTTCAAGTTCTTCTGAAGAAAGCTGCTGCGGCATATATTTCTCTACTATAGCCATTTCAGAAGTAACTTTGGCTATTAGATCCTCGCGATCTGCTTTACGAAATTCCAGCAAAGAATCTTTTCTTTGTTTCATTTCGCGAGTCAGGATCGTCAATTCTTCATCCGCGGTTAATTCATGACCTGCATGGATCTGTTCATTTTGAAGGGCAGCCTTAACCATTCGGATCACGGTCAATGATTCTTTATCCTTAGCTTTCATGGCTGTCTTCAGGTCCTCATTTAACGTAGCAAGAAGTGACAAATTTCACATCTCCATTCGTTTTAACATTAGAATTTTTTACGTTTTCTAGCCGCTTCTGATTTCTTCTTGCGCTTTACACTTGGTTTTTCGTAAAATTCACGTTTACGATATTCCTGTAAAGTACCAGTTTTAGAAACGGAACGTTTGAAGCGACGAAGAGCATCATCAAGAGATTCGTTTTTACGAACGACAGTTTTTGACATACAAATTCCCTCCCTCCGAGCTTAAAAAGTAACCGTTTTTTCTGTTATTAAATAATAACAACAAGAAACTGTCCTTTTACTATTATAACGAAAGAGTTTTTTTGCGTCAACTGTTCCATTCAATTTATTCAAATAAAAATGATTATTTCTCAAATCCAGGACCAAAAATAAAATAACTAGCCCTTTGCGGCACATTTCTCACACTTCCCAAATATTTCAAAACGATGCCCCTCGATCTGGCAGCCGGCTAGCTGTTCTTCAAAATAATCCATCGGGCACATGCGGATCTCTTTGGTCTGACCGCAGACAGTACATATAAAATGGTGATGGTGGCCAATTTTTCCATGACAGCAGTGATATCTGAATTTTTTTTCGCCATTCAACTCCATTTCTTCGACCAGATCCAACTCTACAAAATCATGAAGATTTCGATAGACCGTATCATAGCTGATTCCACGATAATCCATCTCTAAATAATCATATACGTCCTTTGCCGCAACATACCCATCTTTATCAATCAGAAACTGAAGGATCTGCTCACGTTTTTTGGTATATTTATATCCATGATCTTTTAAAATATCCATCGATTCTTTTAATTGAGATGTTTGCATTTTTTTCGCCTCGATTTCTCACAGTTCTTTTCTTTATACTACACTACTTATGCTATAATATAATGGTTGGTAAAGGATTGCAAGAAAGGAGTTTTTTATGGAAAGCAAATGTATCAGCATCGTGATCATTTCAGACTCGGCTGGTGAAACAGCGTTGAAATTAGCTCAAGCCTCTATGGCGCAGTATCCGGATGTAGAGTTTTTACTTACACGCAGGTCATTTGTCACTAAAGAAAAGGCATTAACCGAATCGCTAGAGTTGGCCAAAGTACAGAATGCCCTAGTTTTGCACACGATCATTTCTAAACGTTTGGTGGATATTGCCAACGATTTTTGTCAAAAAAACGATCTATTTTGCATGGATATTTTGACTCCAGTCGTGAAAGAAATCAAGAATCGGTCTCAAAAAGAGCCGTCTAGAGAGCCTGGAGCTCTTCATCATCTGAATGAAAATTATTTTGCCAGGATCAACGCAATGGAATTCGCAGTGAAATATGACGATGGAAAAGATCCTCGCGGTTTTCTTGAAGCAGACATTGTCCTTTTAGGTGTCTCAAGAACCTCCAAAACTCCATTGAGTCTTTTTTTAGCCAATAAAAATTTAAAAGTAGCTAATCTGCCGCTTATTCCCGACGCTCATATTCCAAAACAATTATGGGAAATCGATCCATCAAAAATAGTCGGTCTTACCAATGATCCGGAATTTTTAAATCAAATCAGGAAAGAACGCATGAGAGCCTATGGCTTGAATCCGGATACCGCCTATTCAGATATTGACAAGTTCCGAAAAGAACTTGAATTTGCCAATGATCTGTATGAAAAATTGGGGTGTGTAGTCATCAATGTCGCGCAGCTGTCTATCGAAGAAACAGCTTCAATCATTCTTCATGAATTGAAATTGGAAGATCACAGCTATTATAGTTAGATTAAAACAGGTCCAACTTTTTTTAAGAAAAAAAAGCTAAGAAAAGTAAGCCATTGATTGGGAAAAAACAATCAATGGCTTACTTTTCTTAAAATTGAACATTCGATTATTCCGAAAACACCTGGGAAAAAACTGTTTGATTCAGAATTTTTTCTAAATGATTTGAGTGCCTGATCTTTCGACCGCCAGCTGGAGTATCTTTGCTTTTTCAGAGTATTTTTTTAGCAGGTTCATCATGTCCCTAGTTTTCTCTTTTGGACTCAGGATCAAAACAGTTGGGCCGGCACCGCTCAGAACGCTTCCAAAAGCTCCTGAATCACGGGCAATTTTTTTTATTTGAGCCATATGCGGCAATAAGGGTGTCCGATATTTCTCATGCCATAAATCTTTTTCCATCATCTTTCCTGCTAAACAAAGATCATCATTCAAAATAGCGGCTATCATCACATTGCTGATACTGCTTGCCAGAACGGCCTCAGAATAATCCAACTTATCCGGCAATACATTTCTGCTTTCGCTCGTCAGCAGGTGTTCTTCAGGGATGTAAACAAGGATATCACATTCAGGAAAATGATGTTTCACATATTGAACTTCTTTGCCATCAAAACTCGCAACGATGAAGTCGCCGCAAACAGCCGGTACGACATTATCCGGATGGCCTTCTAGTCTCGTAGCCAGATTGATCTTCTCAGCTGCTGACAAATGAAGTCCGCCTAACAGATCAGCCAGTTCAATTCCAGCAACAATGGCACTCGAACTGCTGCCCAAACCTCTGGCAGGAGGAATATCCGTCGTCATTTTTAAATGGTGTGGTTTAAGCCCCGGTTCAATGGACAATGCCGTTGTAATGATCATATTCGTTTCATCATGAGGGATATCCGCATCAAGAGAATGCTCGATAAACCAAGCCTCACTTTCAGATATCAACTCAAGTTCTAAATAAAGCCCAAGCGCTATTCCGCACGAATCAAATCCTGGTCCTAAATTAGCACTAGTAGCCGGTACTCTGATCTTCATCATTTCATCTCCATAAAATCAAAAATATTCGCTGCAAAACGTTTCTGTCAATCCTTTAAAACTTTATATGTGGCTAATAATTTAAAGTCTGCCACTTCCTTAAGCGCAGCAGTGACTTTTCTCACTTGAGCTTTCGTCATTGAGTGAGTGATAATGACGATTCGAGCTCTTTGTCCGTCCGCCTGCTGCTGAACGATCTGATCATAACTTATACTGATCCTGGTAAATATTTCTGTAAACTTCAAAACTTGTCCCACTTTATCAGGCACTTCTAAAGAAAAATAATATTTAGAAATGATTTCTTCGTCGGACGCGAGATTTTTCGTTTCATGATAAACATTAAAAGGCCGGCCTGTCATTTTTAATTTGATATTTTTGCCGATTTCAATAATGTCGCCCACCACACTGGTCGCAGTAGGCAATGAGCCGGCTCCGGGACCATAATACATGGATTGACCCACACCGGTACTATTAATGAATACGGCATTATATTCATTTAGGACACTAGCAAGCGGATGCTGTTTAGGTACTAACACCGGACCTACCGAGGCGCTGACATGTCCGTCATTTATTTCAGAAGATCCAATCAGTTTGATGACGTAACCCAAGCGATCCGCCATATCAATATCTTCTAAAGCCAATCCGCGGATCCCGTTTATTTCGATATCCGAAAGTTCAATATCCATTCCAAAACAAAATTGGGTCAAAATGACCATTTTATATGCCGCATCAATACCGTCGACATCATTGGTCGGATTCGATTCTGCAAAACCCAGCTCTTGAGCTTGTTTTAGCGCTCGATCATAAGTCATTTTTTCAGAAACCATCTTCGTCAGCATATAATTGGTCGTGCCGTTTACGATCCCTAAAACTCTTTGAACTTCATCTCCTGCCAAGCTGTTCGTGATTGTTCTTAAAATCGGGATACCTCCAGCTACACTGGCTTCGTAATATAGATCACAATCATTTTCACTGGCACAGTCGATCAATTCACGACCATGCTGAGCTAATAAATCTTTATTAGCTGTAACCACATTTTTGCCATTAGATAAAGCTTTTAGAATAAAAGATCTTGCAGGTTCGATTTTCCCCATCAATTCAACGACGATTTGAATTTCTTTATCTTGAATAATTTCATCAATATTTGTCGTCAATGGGATATCATATTGAACTGCCAAATGCTGCTTTTCAAATTCGTCTTTCACTAACGCTTTTGCAATCACGATCTCTGTTCCGGTTATTTGAGTGATTTTCTGTTTATGTTCTTCAAGAATACGAGGAATTCCAGATCCAACAGTTCCCAATCCGAGTAACCCTATTTTTAGTGTCATGCTTTGCATTTCCTCCTTAAAATAAACTTTTTAACTTTTATATTTAATCAAAATCTAATAATCATACTTCCCCTAGTATACAAAACAAGCCAGAAAAAAACTAGTTTTTTCTGACTATTCCCACAAATTGTTTTCTTAATCCTGATAGCTGTGCTGAATATGCTGGATCGTTTGAGTTAAAATATCTAAAACATGCTGATCATCCAGCGCATAAAAAATGGTTTTTCCTTCTCTGCGGGATTTAACAAGATGGTTCAAACGAAGCAGTTTCAATTGATGGGAGACAGCGGATTGTTCCATTCCTAATTCATCAGCGATATCTCCTACTTTTGTTTCTTTCTCACTCAATAATAGTAATATTTTTAATCGCGTCGCATCACTTAATGATTTATAAAGCTGGCTGACTTCTTGAAGCGTATCATTATTTAGCATATTCATACCCCACTTAACTTAAAGAACTTGATATTGATTTTACAATAAATGAAAAGAATAAGCTATTTAACAGACTTGAAATTGAAGATTTTCATTAAAAAGAAAAAGGCAGCCGCAAGCAAAGCCGGCCTTTTCTCTATAACTTCTTTACTCTACTAATTTTTCTATGCTGGCTTCAAAACCAGCCACTTTTGCGGCAACTTCTTTGGCAGTGGCGGCTTTTGCGGCAATATAAAATTTGATTTTCGGTTCGGTACCAGAAGGACGGATCGCGATCCAACTGCCGTCAGAAAGAATGTACTTCAAGACATCCGCAGCCGGAAAAGCTAACTTATCTGTATTTCCACCTGCATTCGTTATTTTTTGTGATTTGAAGTCTTCAGTTGCCGTTACAGGAACATTGCCAAAAAGATGAGGAGCCTCATTGCGACACTTGTCCATGATCGCCTGGATCTTTTCAGTACCTTCTATCCCATCCATTGTGACAGAAATCGTCTTTTCCTGATAAAATCCATATTTTTCAAATAAATCCTGCAAACCATCGTATAAAGTTTTCCCGGATTTTTTATAAAATGAAGCGACTTCTGCCAAAAGTACCAGAGCCTGGATCGCATCTTTATCACGAACAAAAGGTTTGATCAAGTAACCATAACTTTCTTCAAAACCAAATATAAAGGTATGTTGACAGTCTTCCTCAAACTTCTGGATTTTCTCCGCAATAAATTTAA
>JAATEZ010000209.1 GCA_015655485.1 Lactobacillales bacterium
CAATGCCGGCATTCTTGATGGCGACTATGTTATTGTTCGCAAACAATCTTCTGCTTCAAATGGGGATATTGTGATAGCCATTACGGATGAAGACGAAGCTACCTGTAAAAGATTTTTCCGTGAAAAAGATCATTTTCGGCTGCAACCGGAGAATGATACCATGCAGCCCATCATACTAAGCAACGTGTCTATTCTGGGTAAAGTTGTCGGCTTATATCGCAACCATATCTAAAAAAATAATCAAGCTTACTTCTAAAATTCATTTTTTGTTCCCCTTTACAAAGAGAACGTTTATTCGTATAATAGAATAAAGAGAACAAACGTTTGTATTGTAACTTGAGATGAGGTGAAGATAATGAAAAAAGCTAGAGTCAGTTTATTCTTATTAATTATATTGAGCATTGGAATTTTCATTGGTACTTTAGGTTGGGAAGTTTCCATATTGATTATTTTTCCTGTTTTCCTCCTTTGGTTCATGTCTTGGGATGAACAGCGCTACCAAGACTTTCGAGGTAAAAAGCAGCAAAACAATACACATTATGCTTATCATAAATAATAAAAAAATATTTACAAACAAAAGCTCTGATCTGCTTAGCAGATCAGAGCTTTTTGTCAATTATCACAGATCAACTTATTTTGTTAAAATAATCAAATTTCATCAGAATCAGAAAGTGGATCAGGCATGATCTATTATTACTATGAACACTATTGCTCAAGAGCAGACACGTCTCATTCAGCTTTTCTTATGTCTGGCTTCATGAGGCAGGTCTTTTCGGCAAAAAAACAAATTTTTGCAAAGACAAAAAGCATCTTTGTTCAAATTGGCTATTTTGCTCAAGACCTGACCGCTTCATTCAGCTTTTCTTATGTCTGGCTTCATGAGGCAGGTCTTTTCGGCAAAAAAACAAATTTTTGCAAAGACAAAAAGCATCTTTGTTCAAATTGGCTATTTTGCTCAAGACCTGACCGCTTCATTCAGCTTTTCGGATTAGAAGCTCATTAGGGCAAGAACGTCATAGTCTTTGATGGCCTCTCGTCCTTTAAGATCAGCAAGTTCGATCAAAAAAGCTGTTCCTACAACAATACCTCCAAGTTCTTCAACTAATTTGATTGTTGCTGCGATCGTCCCTCCTGTAGCCAGTAAATCATCACATATTAAAACTCGTTGTCCTGGGACAATGGCATCTTTGTGCAAAGCCAGAATAGCAGTGCCGTATTCTAACCCATATTCTACTTCAACTGTTTCTCTAGGTAATTTTCCTTTTTTGCGAGCCGGAGCAAAACCGATGCCCAAATCATAAGCTACTGGACAGCCGACAATAAACCCGCGTGCCTCTGGTCCCACAACCATATCGGCTTTTTTCTCTTTGGCAAAGTCTACAATTTGTTTAGTGGCTTCACGGTAGGCCTGGCCATCTGCCATTAATGGGGAAATATCGCGAAAAATAATGCCTTTTTCCGGGTAATCAGGAATACTTTTTATATATTTTTTTAAATCCAATTCTTCTGCCTCCTAATAATTACTGAATCATCCATTGCTTTAATGCTGGAATATCACTATAAAGCAAGAATTTTTCAACTTCAATTTGCTGCAATCGCTGCTGATAAACGCGGCTGGTTTCAAGTGCTTTTTTCTCTAAATCATCAGATAGATCCATAACTCCATCTTGGATCTGAACAAAATCAAGATCCTCAAAAACGTGTGCCATGAAAATAAAAATCTGATCTGAAACCTTTAAAAATCGAGAAATTTCACGATACTTATAGCGGACATCAACCTTACGATGCTTTTTAATAAAAAGGAAAAGCTCTGAAAATTGTTTGTGGCTGGGCATTCCGCTTAAATAACATTCCTCCGGAGACGCACACCACAAATAGAGCCGATCAACAGGTATTTTTTGCAATAAAAACTTTATATCCTCTAAATTTTCTGGACAATCAACCAACACAAGCTGCCGGATAGACTGCTTTTTGTCCGAAGGAATCTCGTCAATTGTACTCATCAAGCAGGACTCGATTTCTGAAAATTTTTTCAGCAACGATAAGTGCTGCTTTTGAAAAACAACAAATAAGGTTCCTTTAGCATGAAATAAAAAATCTTTTTGGTGATTCCCGCGTATATCAAAAAGCTGAAAACCTGTTACTTTGAAGTCAGAAACTAAAACCTGGGGCTTTTTTGAGCCATTCCATTCATTGACCGATAACCGGCCTACCACTTCCACCTCGTTCTCCCCTAAAAGTTCTCCATGATCTGAACCGCAGTTAAAAGCCACACAGTCTAATTGAGCCGCTTTAGCGACCATCTGAAATTTTAAATGCTTTTGATTTCCGCCAATCTGCTTTGGCTCTCTCACTTCTGCTCCTTTGATCAAAAAAACAGGAGTCATATTATCGGTACCAAAAGGAGCCATCTGCCTGATCGCTTCAATAAAAGGAATCGTTATTTGTGGAATTTTTAACTCTCTAGAGATTTTTATTTCATTTCCCTTGGTCAAATCGATTTTCTTAGCAAGAATATATTCATCTAAATACTCTGCTAGTTCTTCCAGATTTTCACTGGACAAAGTCATTCCCGCCGCCATATGATGACCGCCAAAATTTAAGAACAGCTCACGTCGCACGTTCAAGGCCTCATAGAGATCCAATGCAGCAACACTTCTGCCGGAGCCCTTGGCCATTTTTTTTTCTGCATCGATCGTAAAAATCAATGTTGGTTTGCCCGTCTCTTTGACAAGGCGGCTGGCAACGATTCCCAATACCCCTTCATGCCAACCTTCTTTGGCCAATACGTTTACCTGTCTGGTAGGCAAACTTTCTAATAAGGAGAGTGCTTCAGCAAACATCTTTTCGACGATTTCTTGTCGCTCCTCGTTTTTCTCCTGTACAAATACAGCAAGTTTTAAAGCGGCTTCCTCATCGAAAGTAGTCAATAGCTCCACCCCGTTGGAAGCATCGCCTAAACGGCCGATCGCATTCAATCTGGGAGCAATAGAAAAACCAATCGTTTCTTCACTGCAATTTTCCAGCGGATTTTTTGTGATATTGAATAATTTTTGCAGCCCGATTCGCTGCGACTGATGGATCCCATCTAACCCTAACTTTACTAAGGCCCGATTTTCATCCGTTAATGAGACCAGATCGGCTACTGTACCGATAGCCACCAGATCTAAAAAATCACCGGGTATCTCTTCCAATAAAGCTGTCGCGACCTTAAAAGCCACACCAACACCGGCTAAATCAC
>JAATEZ010000379.1 GCA_015655485.1 Lactobacillales bacterium
GCATGAAACTATAAAATGTCGTTTTCCTTTTTTGTACTTATTAACATAGTTAAAAACCAGAGTCAAATTTAGTCGCTTCGGCGGCTATTTTTTGTGGAAATAAATGGTTTCTCTTTACAATTGGAACACATGTTCTTATACTTGAAAATATAGAGGAGAGGAATAAATAAATGAAACCTAAACAATTTGAAGAATATATCGATCCGTTATTGACCAGCAAAGACTACTTTTGTGAAAAAGCATTAGAAATACAAAATAAAAAAAATGTGAAACGTGCCCCGGCGAAACGATGGAATCCCGAAAAAATGAATCGTGCAGTTGAGAAAATGTGGAGCGGACTTATCGAGAATATTTATGGAAAACTGCAATGGCAAGTAAAAGGGTCTACTGCAGAAGCTTGGATAAATTTTTTACAAGAAGGCGACTTTTTAGAAAACTTAAATGGCTCCATCTTAGAAATTGAATTTGAATGAAGCGGTCACCTGAATTTTAATGATACAGCCGAGAACTCTATGATCGTTGTTTATGGTGATTATAATAGTAGGAAACAATTTGTCATTAAAAAGTATCCGTATAAAGATCGTGCAGCAATAAAATATTTTTTAAGCATTCCGCTTATCCGCACCAATAAAAAAGCCTATCTCAATCATGAGATAGGCTTTTGCTGTTGCTTCCAGTATAATGATAAGTAATATTTCCACCCAAATGAGCCTCACCGATAAAATGCATTCGGTTCTCTTTTTTTAGCCAGGCTTCCCGAAACATAAAGTACTCAGCATGGGGTACTTCCAGTTTAGCTATTTCGCCTTTTTCAAGTTTTTCCAGCAGCTCTTCGTATTTGTTCATGGTTTACCTCCGTTCAGAAAGTATTATAGCATAAAAAACAGGATATCGGCAGAGGAACCAAAGTCGAGGAGTATTATTATGAAGAATAAAATTTAGTTGTCTGTCCAGCACTCTTTAATCCGGGATGTTCTTGAAGCGGAAAAACTTAATCGTGATAATCGAAGATTAGTGTGCTCTCTTTGCTATAAAGGAAAAACATGTTAAAAATGGGAATAAAAAAAACAGTTAGTTTTTCCAAATCAAAAAAGAATTGAAATAACCAAACATCCCTACTGTACAAGTAAAAACGATTCTAAATAAATCTAATCTCCTTGAAATCACCGTTCACGGGTTCAGACAGACCCATGACCGTCTATTCTTCGAAACTGGTGCAGATTGCAGATATAACAGATGTTCAGAAACGGATCGGACCTGCAGATATTTCTACCCTTATAGATATTTGCACGCACATCAGCACCGATCGAAAAGATTATACAGCAAAAGACTCCGAAAAATTTTTATCCATTTAACGGAGTCAAAATCGGAGTCAAAAACTTTTTTCTCAGAATAGGTTGTTGATTCGCTTAAACCCTTATGCGGCCGAGAAGACTCGAACTTCCACGATATTGCTATCACTAGCGCCTGAAGCTAGCGCGTCTGCCAATTCCGCCACGACCGCAAAACAATACTTTATTAGTATACACCAACAAGCTCAAAAATAAAATAACTTTCACATAAAAATTTATTTACAGAAAGACGAATAAAAATCGTTTTTAAACGATTGTTGCCCCCAGGGTATTTTTAAAATGCCTCAACGCCCAATCATGCCCTGCTGGATCAAAACTTGCTACTGCATCCTTATGGACAACGATTTTATAGCCTAAATTATACGCATCAACCGCCGTATGCAACACACAAATATCTGTGCATACTCCAGTCAAATGGACCTCAGTTATTTGCCGTTCACGCAATCTAATGAATAAATCGGTGCCGCTAAAAGCTGAGTAATGACGTTTGCTGATCCAATAAACATTTGCCTTGTTTTTGTTTGATTCAAATATTCCTGCCAACTTTCCGTATAGTTTCCGGCCATCAGTACCCATTATATTATGTGGCGGAAAAAGATTATTTTCAGGATGATAAAGATCAGAGGTTTCATGGCCATCTATGGCAAAAACAACAAATTCTTGTTTAAAAATAAAATCTTTGGTTAATTCAACTAATCTTGATTCGATTTTCTGCCCTGCTGCTCCTGTCGTGAGCGAACCATCTGAAGCGACAAAATCATTTGTATAATCAATAGATAATAAAGCTCTCATCTTTTTGACCTTCTTTCTTTAAACTGACATCCTCTCTAAAAAGTCTAATACAAATCGAGCTGAAGTCCGTCCGGCCTCAATAATGAATTCATCGAAGTTCACGCTCGCCTCTTCATCTCCAGTATCGCTCATCGAACGAATGACTATGAACGGGATGTGATATTGATAAGCCACTTGTGCGATAGCCGCTCCTTCCATTTCAGCCGCCAAAGTTTCAGGAAATTTTTGCGTGACCGCACTGATTTGTGTCTGACTTGAAATAAATGAATCACCTGAAACAATCAGTCCAGTTTTTACAGCTAAACCTGATTCTTTTGCGATAGAAATGGCCAATGCCACACCATTTTGATCAGCCTCATAGTAAAGCGGCATCCCCGGCAGCTGTCCATACTCATAACCAAAAGCTGTCACATCCGCATCATAGTATGCGAGTTTTTCTGAAATAACTAAATCGCCTATTTTTAAACCTTTGCCGATCCCGCCGGCAGAACCGGTGTTGATCAAATACTCCACATGATAGTGACTGATCAAAAGGGTTGCGGTGACGGCAGCCAAAACCTTGCCGATCCCAGATTGAACAACAACTACTTCATGAGGCCCGTATTTTCCTGACAAAAATGTTGCTCCTGCTTCAGTCCATTCTCTTTTTTCTTCCAAATGATCTGACAATGTATGTATCTCTTCCGGCATTGCTCCGATAATTCCAAACCTCATTCTCTACACCTCATCATAATTTTTATAAATTCATCACCGCATAGATCAAAAGAGCTAATAATAAAATCACAATGACGATCGCCACATTCAAAGAATGGCTGCGCTCACGAGTTTTTTCCTTTTCGAGCGTCCGACTCTTTTCAATGGGTTTTTGCTTTTTTCTTTCACGAGAAAAAGCTTCCTGTATTTTTTCATCTTCCTCTTCAAACTCTTTTTTGAAAATCTTCACTTGCTTTTTTACTTCTTTAGTCTCTCGCTTTTTCCTTTTTTTCAACTCACTACGAGTAATCAATGGACCATGTGCCATAAGAATTTCCTCCCAGCCATGAATTTCTACTTCTCTAAAATTTGTTGTAATTCCCAATAATAAAGAGCAAAAATAGTTTTTGCATCACAAATCAAACCACTCTCTATTTCCTTTTTTGCTTGTGCTAAAGTCAACGTGAACAGCTCGATCGTTTCATCTGTATCTTGAGGCAGCGGTTCCTCAACAAAAATCAAATCTTTAGCCTCGTAGATATGTAAGATCTCATTGGCAAAACCAGGTGATAAATAGAAAGAAGTGATTTTTTCCCATTTTTTTGCCTGATAACTCGTTTCTTCTTCCAATTCTCTTTGCGCCGTTTTCAAAGGTGCGTCATCCCTACCCTCAATTTTTCCGGCAGGGATCTCTAAAGTCACTTTTTCCAATGGTTTGCGAAATTGTTTGACAAAAATCATTTTATTATCTGCTGTAATTGGTAAAACTGCTACGCCTCCAGGATGAAAGACTAATTCTCTTTCTGCCGTTTCTCCGCTCGGTAAAGCGACTTGGTCTACAAAAACTTGGATAATTTTCCCACTAAAAACTGGTTTTCTAAACAATGTTTTTTCCTCAAATTTATCCAACGTATCTATCCTCCTAGATTTTTTATTGATTTACTATCTATTTTACAATTGCTTCACCATTATTTCAATTTTTTCTGTGATCTTCTTTGATTATACCAAAGAAAACGTTAAGAAAACATAAATCAAACTTAGGTCCGATATCCTTTTACAGTCTACTTGTGCTAAAATATAGACACAGAATAATGAATGGAAAGGATCGTGGGGAAATGAAAGGCCAAAAATTAGTTTCAAATATCCTCTATCTCGCTTTGGTGCTTCTGCTGATCGGGCTGGTTAGAAATTCAAGCTTTGTCATCTTTATGGTTGTGATACTCGGGCTGATTGGTTTCATCCTATTAAATAAAAATAAAAAAAGTAAAAACAGAGAGGAACTTCCGGCACTGACTAAAGAAAAAGAAAATCATTATCGGAAAGTTGGTATGACGGAAGCGGAAATTGATTTTTTCCGTCAGACAATGGCCGCTGCAAAAAAACAAATTTTTGAATTAGATCAAAATATGAATCAAGTAGCCAAACTAAAAGCCATTAATTTGCGGCATGATACTTTGACTGCCGCAAAAGGTATTTTTAAAGAATTAGTGAAAGAACCGCAGAAACTGCATCAGGCGGACCGCTTT
The DNA here is from genome assembly GCA_015655485.1 of Lactobacillales bacterium. Lineage (GTDB taxonomy): Bacteria > Bacillota > Bacilli > Lactobacillales > Vagococcaceae > JAATEZ01. The sequence goes on from JAATEZ010000379.1 coordinate 4,364, forward strand.
TTGTATACTCACTTGCCTAATTTATTAGATTTGACCAAAAAATATATTGAGATCAACGATCATGAAATAAAAAATAAACAAACTTATGAAGCTCTTGATAAGAGTGCGGAAGTCATTAACGAGGTCTCTCAACAGATCACAGAAGATTATGCTCGTTTTGTTGCAGATGACTTAGAAGACCTCGATATTGAAATTTCGATTGCAAAGCAAAGCATTACAAGAGATAATGAAGAGAGTAATTTAAAAGAATAATTGAGGTGAAGCCAATATGGCAGAAAAAAACAGGGATGAAACAACCGTTGCCAAAGAAACAGTCAGTAGCACCTTGGATGACTTATTAAATAATCCTTTTGCAAATCCTACTGATGCAGCAATAAGTATTGGAAAAAAAGATGAGATCCAGGCTGGGGAAGACTCCGCTGCCAAACCGGCACGACTGATCGACCAGCTGACTCCAGAAAGACAGCAACAGGCAAAAGAATTAGCTGAGCAAATTGATGTGAACGACATTCAGGGGGTCAGCAATTACGGAGCAGCCGCTCAAAAAAAACTGGGTGAATTTTCTCATTCTATGTTGAATCATGTACAAAATCAGGATGTCGGCCCTGTGGGAGACTCGCTGAACGAATTGATGTATCGCTTGAATGAGGCCAGTCCAGACGAGCTCGCCGCAAAGGATAACAATGTTTTTAAAAAATTGTTTGGAAAAGTAAAACAAACAATTTATGAAACTACTGCCAAATATCAAAAAATTGGTGCCCAAATCGATAAAATCGCCGTAAAACTGGACAAAGAAAAAAATGCCTTGTTGAGCGATAATGTGATGCTGGAGCAGCTTTATCAAAAAAATAAAGATTATTTCGATGCTCTAAATATCTATATCGCTGCCGGTGAAGTGAAGATGCTGGAGATGCAGAAAACTATTGTTCCTGAAGCCACAAAAAAAGCTGAAACAACTGGCGATCAAATGGATGTTCAAGTAGTTAATGATTTAAATCAATTTTATGACCGTTTGGATAAGAGAACCTATGATTTGCGTTTAGCCAGACAAATCACCATTCAGCAAGCTCCGCAAATACGTTTGATCCAGAACACCAATCAGGCTTTGGCAGAAAAAATCCAAGCCTCAATCAACACAGCTATTCCTTTATGGAAAAACCAAGTAGCGATCGCCTTGACGCTGTTGCGCCAAAAAGAAGCAGTCACTGCTCAGCGGCAGGTGTCAGAAACAACCAACGATTTATTGAAGAAAAACTCTGAAATGCTGAAAATCTCCGCTATCGAAACAGCAAAAGAAAATGAACGCGGTGTTGTGGATATCGAAACATTACAACAGACTCAAAATGATTTGATCGAGACCATCCAAGAGACCATTAAGATTCAGCAGGAAGGTAAGGAAAAACGTCGTCAGGCAGAAATAGAATTAGGCACTATGGAAAATGATCTCAAGACTAAACTGCTGGAAATTATCTAAAATAACCTAAAAAAACTAAAAATTGACTTGATTTCCTATATAGGGGATCCAAGTCAATTTTTTTGGTGTCTGTTTTTTTCAAAAAGCGGCAAAACTATATTTTCATAAGTCAGCGGATCGAGATTTGTCACTGTGATGCCTAATAGTCGTATTCCTTTGTCCAGCCCCAAAACCTCTTCCCAAATCAATGAGGCTTGAAAAAAAAGGTCTTCCTGCTTATAAATATAATCAGGCAGAGTTCTTCTTTTGGTAACCGTCTCATATTCAGAATAACGAACCTTTAACACCACCGTTTTCCCATGTTTTTGATTTTTTTCGAGTGATTCTTGGACTTTACCAGCTAATTCCCGCAATTGTTGAGTCACTTGAGTATCCGTAGTCAGCGCCCTGGCATAAGTGTGTTCCCTGCCAATAGACTTTCGTTCTCTAAAAGGACTGACTTTTGCATCATGGACTCCGCGTACTTTTCGATAAAGCGAGTAGCCCATCTTCCCAAATTGCTGGATCAATTCCATCTCATCTCTTTGCAGGAGATCCGCCCCAGTGAAAATACCCAGCTCATGCATTCGCGGAACCGTCTTTTTTCCCACACCATGAAATTTCTCGATGGATAATTTCTTCAGAAAATCTTCTGCATCTTCTGGTAAAACAACAGTTAGTCCGCGCGGTTTTTCAAAATCAGAAGCCAATTTAGCTAAAAATTTATTATAGCTGACTCCAGCTGAACAAGTTAAATGAAGTTCCTTCCAGATAGACTGCTGGATCAACTTGGCGATTTTGATCGCGCTGGTTGAATTTATTTTATTTTCCGTCACATCCAAATAGGCTTCATCTAATGCAACCGGTTCAATAACATCTGTATAACGATGAAAAATTTCATGGATCTGTCTGGAAACTTCCTGATAGTACTCATAGTTTCCTGGTACAAAATTTGCTTTGGGGC
>JAATEZ010000369.1 GCA_015655485.1 Lactobacillales bacterium
AAAATATTCGGACCTGTGGCTGTCGTGATCAAATTCAAAACGATCGATGAAGTGATCGATTTGGCCAATGATTCTGAATACGGATTGGGCGGCGGTGTCTGGACCCAAAACTTGAATACAGCGCTGAAAGTCGGGCGCGGGATCGAAACAGGACGAGTTTGGGTCAATACGTATAATCAAATTCCGGCAGGAGCACCATTTGGCGGATATAAGAAATCAGGAATCGGACGCGAAACTTATAAGTCTATGCTTGAAGCATATTCTCAAACAAAAAATATTTATATCGATACCAACGAAAACGGATCTGGTTTTTATTGATCATAGCAGAGGAATCTTGCAAAGTTTCTTGATTTGAATCGATCAGTTGGTCAATGAATAAAATTTTATCTTTTAAATTTGTTTTAATCTCTTGACCAATTTCATTTTTACTTGTATCATCTTAATTGGGCACCTTTTAAAAAAGGTCAGAAGCAGAATCTGATTTATCAAGCTCCCTATTCAGCATACGAATAGGGAGCTTTTCTTTTTTTATTAGCGGACTCTACAATTAAAAGAAGAAGGAGTTTTTCAAAATTATGACCAAGTATATTTTTGTAACAGGCGGAGTGGTTTCTTCCATTGGAAAAGGGATCGTTGCAGCTTCATTAGGACGGCTTTTGAAAAATCGCGGCATCAAAGTGACGATCCAAAAGTTTGATCCCTACATAAATGTTGATCCAGGAACGATGAGCCCATATCAACACGGAGAGGTTTTCGTAACCGATGACGGAGCAGAAACAGACTTGGATCTAGGACATTATGAAAGATTTATTGACATTAACTTGAACCGTTATTCGAACGTTACGACGGGAAAAATTTATTCGGAAGTTTTACGAAAAGAACGCAAGGGAGAGTATTTAGGCGCGACTGTTCAGGTGATCCCGCATATCACAAATGAGATCAAGGATAAAATCATGCGTGCGGCAAAAATCACGGATGCTGATGTGATTATTACTGAAGTCGGCGGAACAGTCGGAGATATTGAATCATTGCCTTTTTTAGAAGCTTTGCGTCAAATGAAAGCCGATGTCGGTTCTGAAAATGTGATGTATATTCATACAACATTGATTCCTTACTTAAAAGCTGCCGGAGAGATGAAGACAAAACCTACCCAGCACAGTGTAAAAGAACTGCGCGGTTTAGGGATCCAGCCTAATATTTTAGTCGTTCGTACTGAAAAGGCAATCTCGCAAGGAATGAAAAATAAATTAGCTCTTTTCTGCGATGTTTCTACCGAATCGGTGATCGAATCCCGGGATGTTGAAACTTTATATTCGATCCCGCTGGCTTTGCAGGCCCAAAATATGGATCAGATCGTCTGTGACCATTTAAAAATATCAGCACCTAAAGCCGATATGACAGAGTGGGTCAAGTTGGAAGAGAAAGTCCTGAGTTTAAAAAAGACAACGAGGATCGCGCTTGTAGGAAAGTATGTTGAATTGCCGGATGCCTATTTATCTGTAGTAGAAGCTTTGAAACATGCTGGTTATGTCTATGATTCAGATATTCAAATCGATTGGATAAATTCTGAGAGTGTCACTCCGGAAAATGCTGCTGATATCTTACGAGATGCAGCCGGTATTTTAGTTCCTGGCGGTTTTGGCGATCGCGGTCTGGAAGGGAAAATTGAAGCGGCGCGTTATGCCAGAGAAAATAACATACCGTTTCTGGGCATTTGCCTTGGTATGCAGATGGCCTGTGTTGAATTTGCCCGAAATGTGGTCAAATTGGAAAATGCTGGTTCAGCGGAGAATAATCCCGATATTACAAACAATATCATTGATTTAATGCCTGATCAGGAAAATATTGAAAATATGGGGGGAACTTTACGTTTAGGTTTATACCCATGTAAATTAAAAACAGGATCTGTTGCTGCTAAAGCTTATGATAATGCGGAAATCGTTCAAGAACGTCATCGTCACCGCTATGAATTCAATAATGAATATCGTCAAGTTTTAGAGGATTATGGTTTAGTTTTTTCTGGAGTGTCGCCGGACAATCGTTTGGTAGAAATCGTAGAATTGTCTGAACATAAGTTTTTCGTTGGTTGTCAATTCCATCCGGAACTTGTTTCTCGACCAACCAAACCGCAAAAATTATTTAAAGCCTTCATTGGCGCCTCTTTAGAAGACTAAGAAAAGCTGAATGAACTGCTTCAGCTTGTGAGCAAAATGCTGATTCGTCCCAAAATTTATTTTGGCACTAGATAATAAAGACGAAACGGACATCGAAGAGCTTTTTAAAATATCAAAAAATTGTAGTAGAAGAGTTCATGAGAATCGTTTCTTGATTCTCTTGAGCTATATCTTTTTGCCGAAAAGGTCTGCTTCATGAAGCTGGATCATTAGAAAAGCTGAATGAGTTTGTTCGACTCAGAAGAAAATAAGAAAGCAGCAGCTGTTTTGATTGATTATTCCCTTTCGCCTGGAAAAATAAAAACACACACGCAGTCTGAACAGTTTTTTTATGTTGATCAAAAAGTGTTTTCATGAAAAAAGCTTAAGTTGTTTGAAAATTATTGTGAAATTTTTTTCAAATTTTTTTACCTTTTACTGAATTAAGGTAGAAAAGAGTCGGGAAGTTTGTTAGAATAGAAGCGTTGGTTGAAGTTGGACTTAACAAAAATGATTTCTATTAAATAGGAGGAATTTGATTATGGCTTTAGTATCAGCTGAAAAAATGTTAAAAGAAGCACGTGCAGGAAAGTATGGAGTAGGAGCTTTCAACACGAATAATTTAGAATGGACCCAAGCAATCTTAAAGGGTGCACAAGCGATGAACGCGCCAGTTATTATCCAAACTTCTATGGGAGCTGCAAAATACATGGGAGGATATAAAGTTTGTTACGATTTAGTAAAAGACTTGATCGATTCTCTAGGTATTACAGTTCCAGTAGCTTTACATTTAGATCATGGAGCATATGAAGATGCTTTACAATGTATTGAAGTTGGTTATACTTCAGTTATGTTTGACGGATCCCATCTGCCATTTTCTGAAAATCTTGAAAAGGCCAAAGATGTTGTAGCTAAAGCTCACGCAAAAGGTGTTTCTGTAGAGTGTGAGGTAGGCAGCATTGGTGGAGAAGAAGACGGAATTATCGGAGCAGGCGAGTTAGCTGATCCAAAAGAATGCAAGATCATTGCCGATCTGGGAATTGATTTCTTAGCAGCTGGTATTGGTAACATTCACGGAGCTTATCCAGCAAACTGGACAGGCTTAAGTTTTGAAACTCTGGGAGCTATTGCTGATATTACTGACGGTATTCCGCTTGTGCTGCACGGCGGATCAGGAATTCCATTGGATCAAGTTCAAAAAGCAATTTCTCTGGGTGTTTCTAAAATCAATGTGAATACTGAATGTCAAGAAGTATTTGCAGCAGCCACTCGTAAATATATCGAAGAAGGCAAAGATCTTAAAGGTAAGGGCTTTGACCCTCGTAAGCTGCTAGCTCCAGGAACTACAGCAGTGACTGAACTGGTCAAAGAAAGAATCGGCTGGTTTGGTTCTGAAGGAAAAGCGTAAATCTGGTAAAAAAATAAAATATTATGGGGTCTCCAAACAACCTCAAAATTTAAAAAGTTGCCAAATCAAGATGAGTCGTGCTTGATTTGACAATTTTTTTATAGAAAATATAAACTCATCTGAATTGGCACTAAAACAAGGAATTTTAAAAGTTTTGTTCAATCTTTTTTCGAATAAAAGATGAGGCTTTTTAATCATGTTAAAATATGGTAAAATATTCATAGTGGTTTTTACTCATAAAATCATCTTTTTGATAAGTACATATAAATCAATAAACAAGAACAGCTGCTGAATAAGCAGCTTTTTTACAGAAATCAGTGAGGAAAAAAATGAAAAAAATTAAAATAAATGGCGGTAATGCTTTGAAAGGCGAGGTCACTGTCAGCGGAGCCAAAAACAGTGCGGTCGCATTGATCCCTGCAGCGATACTTGCAGATTCTCCTGTCACTCTTGAGGGAGTTCCGGATATCAATGATGTTTATTCTCTCATGGAAATACTCGAAATCATGGGTGTCAAAGTCACTTTCGCAAATAATCAAATGACGATCGATCCGACAGAGATGGTCTCGATTCCTATGCCGACGGGTAAAATCAACAGCCTTAGAGCATCTTATTATTTCATGGGTGCTTTGCTGGGAAAATTCGGCGAAGGAGTCGTAGGCTTGCCGGGTGGCTGTTATCTGGGTCCAAGACCAATTGATTTACACATCAAAGGATTTGAAGCTCTAGGTGCCCTCGTGACGAATGAGCATGGAGCGGTATATCTTCGAACAGATGCGGATGGTTTGCAGGGGACGCGTGTTTTCATGGATATGGTCTCGATTGGAGCAACGATCAATGTCATGCTGGCGGCCGTAAAGGCCAAGGGACGGACGATCATTGAAAATGCGGCCCGCGAGCCGGAAATCATTGATGTCGCTACATTATTAAATAATATGGGAGCTGTGATCCGCGGTGCCGGAACGAATGAGATCCGGATCGATGGAGTCGATGAGCTGCATGGCTGCCGTCATTCGATTATTCCTGATCGCATTGAGGCAGGCACTTATTTAGCGATGGCTGCTGCAGTCGGTGAGGGTGTGATAGTTAAAAACGTCATTTACGAACATTTGGAAAGTTTTATCGCTAAACTGGATGAGATGGGGGTCGATATGAGGATCTCCGAGGATTCTATCGAAATCCGACCAGTCGAAAAATTGAAAATGATCAACATTAAAACGTATCCTTATCCAGGTTTTGCGACAGATCTGCAGCAGCCGATCACTCCTTTGCTTTTAAAAGCTCATGGTCAAGGAGAAGTCATTGATACGATCTATCAGCAGAGGGTCAACCATATTCCTGAGTTGATCCGCATGGGGGCTTGTGCAAGGATAGAAGGACAAAAGATATTACTTGGCGGGCCTTGCCAGCTGACAGGGACTGAGGTAGAAGCCAGCGATCTGAGAGCGGGTGCTTGTTTGATTTTAGCTGGTCTGATGGCTAAAGGTACAACAACGATTTCTAATGTAGAATATATTTTAAGAGGATACGACCATATTATCGAAAAATTGACTCATTTAGGAGCGGATATAAAAATGATTGAAATGGCAGAAGCAGAAGAGGTGAAGGAAAACTAATGAGCGATTATTTAACAATGGCAGAACTAGAGAATAAAACGTTAAAAGAAATCTATACTTATGCGAAAGATTTTAAAATACCTTATTATAGTCAAATGAACAAAAAAGAATTATCTTTAGCAGTTATTCGGGCTCAGGCTGAAAAACAGGGATTTTTCCTGATGGAGGGTGTATTAGATATTGTTTCTTCAGATGGATTTGGTTTTTTACGACCGATAAACTATACTCCAAGTAAAGAAGATATTTATATTTCCACTTCTCAGATCCGGCGTTTTGGTTTGCGTAATGGCGATAAGGTCAGCGGCAAAGCGCGTCCTCCCAAAGAATCAGAACGTTATTACGGCTTGATGCATGTTGAAAGTGTCAACGGGAAAAATCCCGAAGAAGCGAAAGAACGACCACATTTTCCAGCCTTAACACCGCTTTACCCCAATCGTCAAATCAAATTAGAAACAACTTCAGGAAGACTTGCTACCAGAATGCTTGATATATTTGCTCCAGTCGGTTTTGGCCAAAGAGGTTTGATCTTAGCCCCTCCCAAAGCCGGAAAGACGACTGTGCTGAAAGAAATTGCCAACGGTATCACTGAAAATTATCCAGAGGTCGAGTTGATTATTTTATTGATAGATGAACGGCCTGAGGAAGTAACAGATATTGAACGCAGCGTCAAAGGCGATGTCGTGTCGTCCACTTTCGATTTGCAGCCAGAAAATCATACACGCGTCTCTGAATTGGTTTTAGAACGTGCGATGCGCTTAGTTGAGGATAAACGCGATGTCGTGATTTTAATGGACAGTATCACGCGTCTGGCCAGAGCCTATAATTTAGTGATACCGCCGAGCGGACGGACTTTAAGCGGAGGGATCGATCCGGCTGCTTTTTATCGTCCTAAAAAATTCTTTGGAGCTGCCCGTAATATCGAAGAGGGCGGCAGTTTAACTATTTTAGCCACGGCATTGGTAGATACCGGGAGCCGAATGGATGATGTGATCTATGAAGAATTCAAGGGAACAGGAAATATGGAAGTCCATCTTTCGCGAGACCTGTCTGAACGACGAATTTTTCCGGCTATTGATATCAAGAAATCCGGTACCAGAAAAGAAGAACTTCTAATGGCACCGAAACATCTGGAAGAGATCTGGAAATTGCGGCACAATATGGTAGGAGATTCGATCGAATATACGGATCAATTACAGAAAATATTGCGGAAAACAAAAGATAATGTTGAATTTTTTGAAGTATTCAAAGATGTGACCTTTAACAAAGGTTCTAATAGAAAGAATTTAAAAAAATAATTGCACATCTTTTCGTTTCATGCTAAGATGTTAACGTTGCATTGTTTATGAAAAATAACTCTGGTTCAGCAGATGGCCCAGGGCAAAGGAGTGAAAAAAATGAAAGAAAATATTCATCCTGAATATCATCCAGTTGTTTTTATGGATACAACGACTGGCTACAAGTTTTTATCCGGATCCACTAAGAAGTCTCAGGAAACAGTTGAATGGGAAGACGGCGAAACTTATCCTTTAGTTCGTGTCGAAGTGACATCTGATTCTCATCCGTTCTATACTGGACGCCAAAAGTTTACTCAAGCAGATGGACGTGTCGATCGTTTCAACAAAAAATACGGTTTGGCAGACGCCAACGCAGAAAAATAAACAAATTAAAACAGAAACGTAGGTTTGTTTTCGTTTCTGTTTTTCCTTTGTTTTATTTTCATTTAAAAAAAAGGGAGAAGTATCGAAGTGGTCATAACGAGCCGCACTCGAAATGCGGTTGTCCTTTTGGGGCACGTGGGTTCGAATCCCACCTTCTCCGTAGATAGTTTTGAACAAAATTAAAAAAGCAGCCATTGATCATTTTTTGATCAATGGCTGCTTTTTTTTAAATAAATCTGTAAAAATTATTCTCATTTTTTTCGCTGCGGACAGCTGTCGAATCGATTTTATTCGTAGCGCAAAGCTTCTATAGGATCTAATTTAGCTGCTTTTCTGGCCGGATAAACACCAAAGAAGATGCCGATGATACTAGAAAACAGCAAGACCAGAATAACAGAACTGATATTAAAGGAAGCTTGGATGCCAAGAGAAGAGGCTACGACCAAAGCCAGAGATATTCCTAAAGTCAATCCAATCAATCCGCCGATCAGGCACAGGATAACTGATTCCATCAAAAATTGGAAAAGGATGTTACTGTTGGTTGCTCCCAACGCTTTACGTGTACCGATCTCGCGTGTCCGTTCAGTGACAGAGACCAGCATGATATTCATTACACCAATTCCGCCGACAAGCAAGGCGATCGCTGCTACAGCCGCAATGAAATTGATAAATAAGCCCAATACAGAGTCTACTTGATCTAATGCCTGCAGATAGTTTGTCGCAGTATAAACATCTTCGCCTACAGAGTCATGTCGGGTTGCCAGAGTATTTACAATTTGGTTGGAGACTGACTGGATATCATCTTTGGAAGCTACTTGAACAGTTAAACTGGTGATTTTAGTAGCGTTCGGAACTAAGGTTTCCAGTGTCGTCAAAGGCATGGCAATATAACCGGGAGTCTCCTCTTCGTTAAAAGATCCAACCATTTTTTCAAGGGTACTTTTAGTTACCCCAATGAGTTTGACGCTTACTTGGCCATTCGAAGTCTTAAGATTTACCTTTTCTCCTACTACATTTTCACGACCATTGAACAGTGAACGAGCAGCATCTGCGCTTATGACGGCCACAGAACTGCCTTCAGAATATTCAGTTGTATTAAAATAGCGGCCATAAGTGACAGCACTGTCCATCGTTTGGCTGGTATATTGCATATCGGTAGTACCGCCGAGCATAATGGCTGTTTTCTCATTGTTTCCAGCGGAAGCCGTTCCGCGTGTCATTGTATCTGGAGAAATACGCTCGATTTTATCGCTGCTGTTTTTTAGTGAAGTCATATCTTGACTCGTTATTTTTTGACTATCAGTGGCATCATCACTGGTAGAAACACTGATAGTTGATGCTCCAAGGTCATTAAAGGTACCTGTTATCTGACTGGTCGCACCATTTCCAACGGCAAGGATGGCAATGACAGCCGCTATTCCAATAATGATCCCCAACATGGTCAGAAAAGAGCGCATTTTATTTGCCAGAATACTGTCTACAGCCATTTTAAAACTTTCTGTTATATTCACAATGATCGCTCCTTTCCGTTAGATAATTTTTTGTTTTTCAATAATTTGATCATCTTGAATTTCGCCATCCTTAAATGAAACAATTCTTTTAGTGTATTTTGCTACGTCAGGTTCATGAGTCACCATGACCACAGTTGTTCCTTCACGATTTAATCGTTGAAAAATGCTCATGATCTCAAGTGTAGTTTTAGAATCCAGATTGCCGGTAGGTTCATCTGCCATCAACACAGCTGGTTTATTCACAATGGCCCGTGCGATGGCGACACGTTGTTTTTGACCGCCGGAAATAGCATTTGGCCGGTGCTTGATGCGATTCTCTAAGCCTACTTGTGTTAAAGCTTCTAAAGCTCTCTCTTTTCGCTCTTTGGCTGGAACACCTGCATAAACCATGGGTAAAGCCACGTTCTCCAATAAAGTCATGCGGGGCATTAAATTAAAAGATTGAAACACAAAACCAAGATTTTTGTTGCGGACATGGGCACTTTCATTACTGGTAAGATGAGTCACGTTCTTACCGTTCAATATATAGTCGCCTTCATCAAAACGATCCAGCAAACCAAGGATATTCATCATAGTTGACTTGCCCGATCCGCTGGGTCCCATAATGGCTGTAAATTCACCTTCATTGATATGAAGAGAAATATTTTTTAAAGCAATCAATTCTTCATCACCAGTTTGATGAATTTTTACGACATTTTTAAGATCGATCATTTTTTTCACCTCTATTTTTTAGCTACACTCGTCCCGTTTTTAATCGAACTGTCTGGTGAAAGAATGACTTTATCATTCTCAGACAACCCCGTTTTGACTTCCACTTGGGTATCTGATTGGATCCCTGTAGTGATCACAACTTTTTTTGCTTTTCCATTCACTATTCTGTAGACAAAAGGCTGATTCTTTTTGTCATATTGTAAAGCTTCAATTGGTAAAGATAAGGCATTGTCAACAGTGGCTGTCGTGATATCACAATCCGCATCAAAGCCGGCAACAAGGTTTTCAGGTGCTTGATTAAAAGTGATCACTGCCTTTAAACTTGTGGTCGATCCACTCGTAGAGGTGGAAGTCGTAGCGATCGGGTCCATTTCTGCTACGATCCCTTCATAAGTATTGCTTCCGCTTGTGATACTTACGGTCTGATCTTTTTTGACTTCTGAAGCTTCAGACTTTGACAGCTGTAATTGAACCTTCAAAGTAGATAAATCATCGATTTGGATGGAAGGCTGGCTGGTTTGTGAGCTTAAGTCTGTCTCATCATTTTTTACGTTGACAGCGGTTATTGTACCATCAATGGCTGCTTTTAATTCTAAGCCAGTTGCATAAGTCACAAGAACGTCACCGTTTTTTACCTGGTCACCAACACTTACATTGACTTTAGAAACATTTCCTTCGCCATAGAGTGATTGAGAATTATTTGGTATCAGAGTACCTGTGGTGGAAAGAACTTCCACTATTTTTTCTTTTTTAATGGTTCCTTGTGAAACCAAAGTAGCTGAATCTTTTTTAGAGTTGCCGTTTACAACGTTGTAGCCAATGAATCCAACGATAGCGACTGCTACAATGATCCCAATTATTTTTTTCCAGTTCATCTGTCTCATCCTTTTCTTTTTTAAAAATTCTAGCGCATGTGACATATTGTCATGTTTTTTATTATAGAGGTCCTTTAGCGAATTGTCTATATTTTATACTTTAAAAAAAAGAGGTATAATGAAAGTAAGCGATTTACTTATAAAAAAATAGCAGGTGAGAAAAAATGAAAGATTTGGTCTACTGTATTAGCGATATTCATGGGCAATTTTTGATTTTTAAAGAATTGCTTAAGTTTTATGATCCAAGGCAGCATCAGTTGATTTTGATCGGTGATTTGAACGATCGGGGACCTCAATCAAAAGACTGTTTATTAATGGGGAGACAGTTAGTTGAAAAAAATGAAGCTATTTATTTAAAAGGGAATCATGAAGAGATTTTGAGCAATTTTTTAAAAAAGCCAGAAGAATGGTATCCAAATTATATTTATAATGGCGGTAAAGAAACGATCGAAAGTTTTTTACATCAGGGAGCTACAGAAGAATATTCACCTAGTGAAATAAGTTTAATGGTTCAATCGCGTTATCCATTTTTATTAAATTTTTTAGAAGAACGGCCACTATATTATGAGTGGAAAGATTTTATTTTTGTTCATGCCGGAGTCGATTTAAGCAAACCGGATTGGCATAAGACGAGTCCAGAAGATTTTGTTTGGATCCGTGAACCTTTTCATAATGGGAAAAATAAT
>JAATEZ010000058.1 GCA_015655485.1 Lactobacillales bacterium
CATCAAATATGTTTAAGTGAACAGATGAACTAAAAAAGCCTTTTGTTTTAACATCACCTCTTGAAACTGTCCTTCGCCGACTCCATCACGATAGTAGATGATTCTACGCGGTACCACCTTTGTGGTCGTTTGAAATTTCTTCAGAAACTTCACTAAAATGTCATCCAAATTTTCAATAACTTCAGCAGCTCCTTTCTGAGCCTTTGTCTGTGCTTGTATGTGCATCATATAAGGCATTCCGGTACGGTCAATACTTGCAGTAATGGCAGCATAGCTAGGCGGTCCAACTTCTCTTTCGACGCCATCTCGGCCCTACAAACATAGTCATTGAAATTATAACCAAAATTTGATATCTCAACCACGAATTCCCATTACCACTTCTGTTCTTGTAGAACCTGGTGGAGGATGCGTAACATCAGCTCCGATGACAATAGTCGGATAGTCAAAGATTTTGAAACATTCCGAAAAGTTAGGTGGAGGAAGAATTACGTGATTGACCTTGCTCAATTTGCTGTTAATTTTGAGCCAAAGATTACCACAAATTGATTCCAAGCGCTTCGGATCGGTAACATTCTTCCCGACGATACACTGTGTAAGAATTCCGCAACGTAATTCGGCTGCTTGTTTTACATGGTTGTACAGCAAGCAACCCTTTCTCGGCAGTATAACTAGAATGAACGACTGTTCAAGGTCTTGTCCAACATAATCTTTGAATTGATCAAAAATTGTTTCCAAATGGTTCAAATTTATATCGCCATCATTTTCTTTCAATTGCAAATCTTCATAAAACGCTGGTCTCTCATCAAGGTTGATTCCACGCATACTTCCTTTCCTTGACATCTTATATGCAAAATCACTAAACAATTTATGGTTAGAAATTGAAATGTGAAAAGTAATACAGGGTGACTAACTAGGCATCGTTCTTTGTGATAGCAAAGCGATCATATCCACCTGCCAAATTAAGAATTCCCCATTTCTTCACTGTGCAGTTATGGAAGAATTCGAATTCCGTTGACCAAATGTCCCATTCTCCATTGTCCGGTACTATGACTGCGTTTTTTGTGCCCTATAAATATTCGTTCGGTCATAATCGAAAGTTTATGGAATGGGTTGTGAGTTGGTTATTAATGGCAAGATTATGAGCTACAGACAAAAAATTGGCTCCCAATCCCTATCAATCACATCATTATTAGCTTTGAAAAGTTTTCACTAGTTGCTTTTGAAGTTAAATAATAAAAAAATATTATAATTTACCAATGAAATTCAAAAAAGCTCCAAAAAGCTCTTCAAGCTAAAAAGCTCTGTGGGGTGTTTCTCTAATTGCTTTCAACTAGAGAAATGCATCGCAAAAGTAAAATATTTCCATTCAAATTCGAGCGAGAGAAATATTTTTTGATTGAATTTTATAATTTTGCGTCACTTACTCCGTTCACATTTTTTCCATAGCACAGTTCTGGAGGCGTTAAAACTTTGGCCTTCAACTGATGCATTGTGCCATTGACAAGAGTCATACCGTAAGCTTGCAAAAGTGGGTTGTTTAGTAAATCCAACTTGTGAACCTATAACAAAGAGTGCACCACTACAGATTTACTAAATTTATTACCAATATAATTCATAACGGCTTACAGCATTTTGAATAGCTGGTTGAAGTACATCGGGAGTTAGTCGAGATTTTTCCGCCATTTTAGATACTTGAGTTTCATCAAGCTTTCGGTTATAACTTTGACCCGCTTTTACGGTGCAAATCTGTTGAGGTTAAAAATAAAGAAAACAATAAACAGTCTTGCATAAGTGTGTCTTGTAAGTTTCCAACAAACCTCAGCTGGAACCTTTGGCTTATTATGCCCTTTTAACTCTAATACAGGACCATTTGGATATTTCAGTTTCAATCCGTACGCTCGATAAAAATACTCCATTACAGAAATCTTTTTACCCTCAAAGTCGAAGGTACACGTCGAAACAGACAATCGGGGAACTACTCCAGCAACGACTTTGCTAAATTTTTTTCCTCGACTTGGACTGTAGACTATTTTGCAAGCTGAAAATTTTAACTTTCATATGACAAAATCACAAGTTTTGAAAAGAAAAAAAAATCTTACTTTTGAGTAGAGAGTTTGCTTTTTCGTGGTGGTTAGGCTTATAAGTGTTAATATCCATGACTTGTACGTATCGTTCATCTTTGAAGACATCTTTAAGCAAAACCTCTACACACTCATCCAAGTATGATGCTAAATTCGCAACTAGAGAAACAAATTATTGAATGAATCAAAAGGAATGCTTTAGGTAAATTACAATCTGTCCACTAACTTTCGATGTTAATAAATTTTTTCCAACCATTCGCTAACGGTAGCATAATGTCATAGCCTCGGTAAGAGACAATTCCACCTCCTAAGGGATGTGGTTGTTGCGTAAAGTCAATGAGAGCCGTTCGTTTCATCGGTGTGTATTCGTTCATTTTGACACAACGCATCAGAGTGCTGTATATCCTTTCCAGATTCACAAGCTCACTAGGTATCATCTGACCTCGCATATTGTTAATATCAATTGCTAAATTCGTTGTGTCAACCTTTTCAACTGTAGGCTGAATCGTTACAATAAATTGAGTTGAATCGTCGTCTACAACAGCACCCGATACTTCGATTGTTAGTGGCAGACCCTTTTTCTCCAGTTTTTTTATGGTGTACAAGGTAGCCGAAAAGTCAGTGATGATACCATATTCATTGCCATAATCGCGATGCATATCTTGAACCACTTTTCTGAGAATACTTTTTCTAATAGCTACCGGAAGCATTTTTGGTGCTTCACCTTCAACCACTTTAGCAGCTTTTTTTCTTTTCTCTTGAGGTGGCTTCGATTTTGCGCCTTCAACAGGCTCATTGGGTTTTCTAGATATATCGGCCCGGTATTGGTAGAGCACATTCGGAAATTGAATGAAAACTTCAAAATGATTCAAGAAAATGTCTACGGAACGTATGCTGTTTTGTACATTTGCTTTTCCCGGCTTTCTTATTGGCAAAAGAATTTCGGTTTCTTGATCCGGATTGAAGGGTTTCCACGTTGCTTTAGTTGGTAGCTGTAATGCTGGCCCATCGCAATGTGGCTTTCGATCTTCCCAATTAACTGTAGTTTGACTTCTACCTCCTCCTCTTCCTCTTGGCGGTCCACTAAAACCTCTATAGCCTCCAGATCCACCTCTTCCTCCACCACTTCCTTGGCTTCCCAAATTCATATCGGCCATTTGTCTAGGAATGCTGCAATGATTTAGGGAATATCAGATTATCAGATACTTATTTTCGATGCTAATATCGTCAATGAAATTTATCAGGAATTCGTTTCTCACCCATCTCCACTACGAGCACTGCCTCTGCCAGTGCTGTATCCGTCTCTTCCTCTACCACCTCTATTTCCGTCTCCACCTCTATTGCCGTCTCCACCTCTGCTACCTCGAAAGCCGCCTCCTAGAAGTTTAACAGATGTAAACCAACTGTCACTTTTCTCTATTTCAACTAAGAGCTGTACTTACGACCACGCTGATTCGACATAATTATGTTATTAGATATCGGAATTCAAAAATGTCTCACAAAATATCACACCTACGAGCTCAAGTTCACTTCTGTTAAGAAACAACACAAAATTAATAGTAAGTTACGTTACGTACTTGCTGGAAAAATTGTTTATCAACGAGGGGGAATCCCCAGAGTGGGTATAAGCAAATTTTCCTGCAAGAACGCATTGTATTTTAAAAAGAAGAGGTGGCGGCAAATGAAACTTCATTTCCCGAAAAACATGGTAAAGTTCACTTACCAAACCGAGTTATGTAAAAAAAATTA
>JAATEZ010000012.1 GCA_015655485.1 Lactobacillales bacterium
GAATCAATGTTGGCAAGAGAAACTATTGTCTCGACTTATATGGGCAATTTCATTGCTATTCCTCATGGAACGGAGGAAGGAAAGAAATATATCAAAAGAACAGGTATTTCGGTAGTTGTGATTCCGGATGGGGTTGATTTTAGTGATAACAAGGATGAAAAATTTGTCATGGTTGCCTTTGGAATTGCCGGTATTGGCAATGAACATTTGGAGTTATTGTCACAAATCGCCATTTTCTGTTCAGAGGTGGAAAATGTGGTAAGGCTGACAACGGCTCAATCCAAACAAAAAATTATCGAGTTGTTGAAGGGAGTGGAGTAGTATGCGGGCAGTTCATTTCGGTGCAGGGAATATCGGCCGCGGTTTTATTGGGGAAGTTCTGGCTGAAAATGGCTTTTCTATTACTTTTGTGGATGTAAACGAGACGATCATCAATGAACTGAATCAACGGGGCAGTTATGAAATCGAATGGGCAGATCGGCTGCATGAACGCAAAACGATTCAGCGGTCAGCTGGTATCAATAATAAAACGCACCCGGATGAAGTCATTGCCGCTCTTTCGGTCTGCGATCTTGTAACAACAGCGATTGGACCCAAGATTCTGCCTTTTATAGCTGAATTAATCGCTCTGGGCATCGAAAAACGTCAGAAATTAGGAGTAGAAAAATCTCTGGATATCATTGCCTGCGAGAACATGATCGGCGGCAGTCAGTTTTTAGCTGCAGAGGTCAAGAAGTATCTGCGTGGAAAGGCGGCAGTTTACGCAGCCGAATTCATTGGATTTCCCAATGCCGCAGTTGATAGGATTGTGCCGCTCCAGCATCACAAAGCTCCGCTGTTTGTTTCAGTAGAGCCGTTCAGGGAATGGGTCGTTGATCAGTCACAGATGAAAAACCCGCAGCTTCAGCTGGCTTCCGTCCGCTATGTTGCTGATCTGGAACCTTTCATTGAAAGAAAACTGTTTTCTGTCAATACGGGTCATGCCACAGTAGCCTATACTGGGGCCTATTACGGCTACAGTGAGATCGATCAGGCGATCGGCGATGATCGGGTGCTGCAAGAACTAAAGGCGGTTTTAGGAGAAACGGGAACATTATTAAAGAAAAAATGGCATTTTTCCAGCAAAGAGCATGAAACGTATCGCAAAAAAATCATTGAACGCTTTAAAAATCCCTATATATCCGACAGTATCGCACGCGTGGCGCGTACGCCAATCCGCAAACTGGGTTATGATGAACGGTTTATCCGACCAATCCGCGAAGCCAAAGAGTTGGGGCAGTCCTACGAAGCTTTGATTCAAGTGACGGCGATGGTCTTGAATTATGAAGACCCAAATGATTCAGAAAGTGTTGAATTGCAGCAGAAAATAAACACTTTAGGCATTGTCGCAACAGTCAGAGAAGTGACCGGATTGACAGATAGCTCCCTTATTGAAGAAATCAAAAATATGTATGAAAGGTTAAAAATAGAAAAATAAATAGTTGTGATGTAAACGCTGCTGATACGGATGTAAAAGCACGAAAAATGTTATTGATCGAAATGTGAATTAAAGAATACAGAAAAACTTTTCGTATCTTACGAGGAGTTTTTTTGTAAAAATAATGAAGGCAGGAAAGGTTCGATGAAAGAAATTGAAAAATGCAGAAAGAACAGAGAGGCTATGAAAATTAGTTTTTTTTAACCTTTTTATCAAAACGAATAAAGGGTTGGCCGTTATCAGCATATGCGATGAATCACTTGGTTTAACTTGTTCGGATAAAATTCAATCCGATGGTTCCCATTTTTATCATTGAAATGAATATTATTTTACAGAAATCCATCCGCTCGTTAAAGATCCACCCCTCGATAATTTCAATAGCGGCAATTGCTTCTTAAAACCCAGAATAATACCGACTGCTGTGCGAAGCAAAAGATCAGAGCAAGAGATAGAAGGGCAAAATTTTTCCATAGTTTGTTTTTTTTAGAAAATAAAATCATAGTAGTAATACCAGTGAAAGATACACATATTAAGCAAAAAAAAACTTCTCCCATTTTCTGGATCGTTTTATTTTTTTGCTAAAAGCTGCTTTTGATCCATCGTTTATTCGCATTTAAGGCCGGCCAATTCTTCATTTAAATCAATTCATGAGTCAGTTTCATCCATTATTTTCTTGATTCGAAGACATCTTTTGCTATGGAGATCGCATTCAGTACTTTGGGAAAACCAACGTATGGAATGCAATGAATAAAAACTTCGATGATTTCTTCTGTCAAGAGGCTTGCATTCAGTGATCCATTAATATGGACTACCAGCTGATTATGTGTGTCTCCCTGGGTCAACAAGCTTGTAATCGTAATGATTTCTCTTTCACGCAAAGTGAGCTGTTCTCTGGAATAAATATCTCCAAAAGCAAATTCGATGATGTATTTTCCAACATCGGGGGCTACTTCTTTTAATGATTGAAGGACTCTTTCTCCTGCTTCTCCGTCAATTTTATTGAGATTTAAAAGGCCTTCGTTATAACGAGTATTTTTCATAGTGCTTTCCTCCTATTCATGATAAAGTTACTATAAACTATCAAGTAGGCTTTATAGCAAGGAGGATTTTAAATGTATAAAATTAGTGAAGTCGCAAAACAAACTGGTTTTTCGATTCCAACGCTACGTTATTATGAAGATTTAGGAATTTTGCAGCCTAAACGGTCCGAAAATGGTTACCGTGAATATGAAGAAAAAGATTTAGA
>JAATEZ010000051.1 GCA_015655485.1 Lactobacillales bacterium
CTTTTGCATTTATCAAACTATCCATAATACTTGCGGCAACTCCAAGTTCATGAATTAGATCAAAATCATGAGCCGTTTTAGTCCCCTCACTATCCCCCAAAACTTTAGCCAGGATCGCCAGCACGGCAATTTGTGCTGTCTAAGCCTTAGTCGAGGCCACTGCGATTTCTGGACCCGCGTGTAATAACAAAGTATGCTTCGATTCCCGAGATAGTGTGGAACCAGAGACATTGGTCAATGTAAGCGAAGGAAAACCTAATTGATTGATTTGAACTAAAACTTGACGACTGTCCGCTGTTTCACCGCTTTGACTCAGAAAGATAAAGAAAGGATTTTTTGATAAAATAGGCATGTTATAGCCAAATTCACTAGATAAGTGAACTTCAACTGGAATATTCCCGCAGGTTTCCAGCAGATATTTGCCTACCCAGCCGGCATGCCAGCTGGTACCGCACGCCACAATATAGATCCGGTCGCTCTTTAAGATATCTGAAATGATCTCTGCCGGAATTTCCAGTTTTTGTTCCTCATTGCAGTATTTTTGTAAAATTCTTCTCATCACAGCAGGCTGTTCATCGATTTCTTTTAACATGTAATAGGAGTACGTGCCTTTTTCTATATCCGTCAAATCCAGAGAAGCTTCAAAAGAATCTCTAACGACGGTCTGACCTTCTGCATCTTCGATCGTTACTGCATCTGCGCTTAATACAACTAATTCCCCGTCATGAATTTCAACAAAATGATTCGTTTCACTCAACATTGCCATCGCATCACTGCAAATGGCATTGAAACCTTCACCAACTCCAATTAATAACGGACTTTTATTTTTAGCAGCATAAATAAATTCAGGATCTTCGCGATCCATTAAAGCAAACGCATAGGAGCCGCGAATAATAGTCAATGATTTTTTCAAAGCTTGTTTAGCCGTTAAATTTTGTTTTTTGGCCAGAACTGCCATTAACTGGACAGCGATTTCTGTATCTGTTTCGCTTGCCAAGTCCACTCCTTCAAGATAGTTTTCTTTGATTTCTTCAAAATTTTCAATCACACCATTATGAACCAATACAAAACGCTGATCTGCAGATATATGCGGATGAGCATTTTCAATACTGGGCTCTCCATGAGTCGCCCAGCGGGTATGCCCGATCCCGGACGTTCCCTGCATGTTTTCAGTTAATTTTTCCTTTAAAACAGCGATCCTGCCTGAAGCTTTGATCAAATGATCCTTTTGATTTTTTCCTGTCAAATAAATTCCGGCAGAATCATAACCTCGATATTCTAATTTTTCTAATCCCTGTATTAATATTTCTTTTGCCTGCTTCTTTCCAACGATTCCAACAATTCCACACATAATGTCTGTCCCACTTTCTTGTAAGTCTCATTACATGTTTCTATTCCTGCCTGATCGAACCCTTTGTTGTAACCTCACAGTTACTTTTTCCTGTTGATCTTTAGAGCGGCAGTCCCTGGAGCTATCCGCCGAATATTTCGATAAGCTCTCTTCCTCGTCACCTATATTCATTCATAGGCCTGGCGCTTTCCCGTATATTGGTATACCTCTATCCTCCTGACCTTTATTTTCAATAGAAACAATAACCATGGTAACTTACTAATGAAGAAAAGTCAAATCAAATAAAATTGGTCTATATCAAAAAAAGTCAATCCGCACGACTGGCATAAACAATACTCCGTTTTACCAATCCCGCATGATTAACTTTTTTTTCTATCTGCATTAATGATCAGCTATTCTATACCGATTTCCGCTCTGACAACTTCGGCAATTTTTTCTACATAGTAATCGACTCTTTCCGCTGTCGGCGCTTCAGCCATAACACGTAATAAAGGTTCAGTACCGGAAGGTCGAACTAAAATACGTCCATCCCCATTCATTTCTGCTTCAACTTCGCTGATAACAGAGTTGATCGCCGGGACCTCCATTGCGCCGTATTTATTAGAAACGCGAATATTCACTAATTTCTGCGGATATTCATTGACTTCAGCAGCTAATTCAGAAAGCTTTTTCCCGGTTTGTTTCATAACATTTAACAGCTGGATCCCTGAAAGCATCCCGTCACCGGTAGTATTATAATCTAAAAAGACCATATGCCCTGATTGCTCGCCGCCAAAATTATAATCATTCTTACGCATTTCCTCAACGACATAACGGTCGCCTACTTGTGTATTAACAGCACTCATGCCGGCCGCTTCAATAGCCTTATGAAAACCAAGATTACTCATAACAGTTGAAACGATCGTATTCTTTTTTAATCGATTTTGACTGGCAAGGTATTTTCCGCAGATGTACATGATTTTATCACCATTAACAATGTTCCCCAGCTCGTCCACCGCGATCACACGATCGCCGTCGCCATCAAAAGCCAAGCCGGCATCTGCATTCTTTTGAACTACAAATTGAGCCAATTTTTCCGGATGCGTCGAACCGACCCCATCATTTATATTCAGCCCATTAGGTTTAGTGCCCATTGTATAAAAATCTACTTCTAAATCAGCAAACAAGCGATTGATGGTCGTATAGGTCGCCCCATTGGCTGCATCAATACAAACGGTCAATCCAGACAAATCATTTGAAAGCGTCTCTTGCAAAAATTGTGAATATTTCAACAAACCTTCCGGAAATTCTTCAACAGTTCCCAGACCTCCAGCAGAAGAGAGAGAGCACTCACCAGCACTCCTTCGTCCCTCTGCGATGCACCAACAAGCTGGTCACCCTTGCAGCA
>JAATEZ010000422.1 GCA_015655485.1 Lactobacillales bacterium
GATTCATATTGTTTTTAAAATTATTGATCGTTGTTGTTTCTAAGCTGCGAATGAAATAAGCTCCGATTATTTCAACCAGAATCACTAACAGCAAGATAAATACCATCGCAATTTTAAAATTAACAGATTGATAAAAACGAATTCGTTTGTTCATCTATTTCCTACTCCTGCTCAGGATTTCTTAAATAATAACCCACTCCTCGACGCGTTACCAACCATGCCGGATGACTGGGATTGTCTTCGATTTTTTCACGTAATCGGCGTACGGTAACATCTACAGTTCGAACATCTCCAAAATAGTCATAACCCCAAACTGTTTGCAACAAATGTTCCCTCGTCATAACTTGACCTAGGTGTTTTGCTAAGTAAAAAAGCAATTCAAATTCACGATGAGTCAATTCAATGGTCACACCCCGCTTAGAAACAATATACGCATCGGGATGGATCACCAGTGCTCCGATTTCTAAATCATTTTGAGTTTCGTCTTCTTGACTTTTCGCTGCTACTGTACTTTGACGGCGCAGATTAGCTTTTACCCTAGCGATCAACTCTCTATTTGAAAATGGTTTTGTAACGTAGTCATCTGCTCCCAATTCCAATCCTAAGATCTTATCTATTTCTGAATCTTTTGCAGTGACCATAATGATCGGCATATCATGTGTTTTGCGAATTTCACGGCAGACATCCAATCCGTCTTTTTTAGGCAGCATTAAATCCAGCAGAACCAAATCAGGATCAACTTCTTCGACTTTTTCCAAAGCTTCTTCTCCGTCATAAGCTGTATAAACTTCATATCCTTCTTTATTCAAGTTAAATTTCACAATATCAGAAATCGGCTTCTCATCGTCTACTACTAAAATTTTCTTCATATCTTGATTTCCTCCTTGATTCTTTCCCTATATTCAACTTCATCTATTTGATCACATCGCCGTTTCTTATTATAACCTATTTTACATATAGATTCACCTATTGGCTTTATTTCTGCTTTTCCCAGCCCGTTTGTACTTTGCCAAACTGATCATTTCAAATGATTGGAAAATATTTTTTCCTTTTAAGGTTTTTTTAAGGTTCCCCTGTTAAATTAAGAACATACCACAACACAAAACTTTTTCATTGGCTTCATTTACTGGTCAGCCTTAGTTGACTTCCAGTAAATGAAGTTTTTTTCTTATATTGAAATAGCGCGTCCAAATTTATTTTTTCTTAACAACGAATTTTTCTTGAATCAATTGATTGAACGTGCTAAAATGGCTTTTGTAGTCATTTTTTAATTTGGGCTGTTAGCTCAGTTGGTAGAGCAGCTGACTCTTAATCAGCGGGTCGCGGGTTCGAGCCCCTCACAGCCCATTGGGTGCCAAACCCACAAGAACGGAAGAACATCGGCGTTGTAAAGACGTTTCGAAGATGTTTCTTGCGTTCTTTTTATTTTATAACAGTAAAAAACCATCCAAAAAAAATGAATGGTTTCATATTTTTTATATCCTATCTGCAAATCCAGTTTAACTTAAATGAACTCCCTTATCCACATAGATAATATCTCCAACTATTCCTGAAGCCATGTCGCTAAGCAAGAAAGCACAAGTATTTCCGATTTCTTCTAGTGTGACTCCCTTTTTATCTGGTGTTCGATCTTCCGACATTTTTATCAGCTCATTATAATCTTTCACTCCCGTCACAGCTAATGTCTTGATAGCGCCGGCTGAAATTCCGTTCACTCTGACACCATGACTTGCCATCTCAGAAGCCAAATATCTGATTGCTGCCTCTAAGGATGCTTTAGCGATTCCCATCACATTGTAATTCGGGATCACTCTTTCTGAACCAAAATAAGTTAGACTCACAATACTTCCAGGATCATTCAATAAGGGTTTGGCATATTTCGTTACTGCTAATAAAGAGTAACTGCTGATATCGTGTGCTAAAGAAAAACCTGCCCGTGAAACATCAGAAATATTTCCAGATAATTCTTCTTTATTAGCATAAGCTATGGCATGGACCACTCCGTCAATTTTTTGATATTTTTCCCCAATAAATTGAAACGCCTTGTCAATACTCTGATCATTCGATACATCGCACTCGATCAAATCTGAAGACGTCTCAACTAATTTTTCAATTTGTTTTTTAAGTCGATCATTTTGGTACGTGTAAATGACTTCAGCTCCTTGTTCAAGTAATGCTTTTGCACACCCCCAGGCAATACTTTTTTTATTTGCCACACCCATCACTACGATTTTTTTCCCGTTTAATAGCATTTTCCTCATCCTTTAACAAAATTGATTTCAATTATTTGACTCTCTCCACAAAACTTTTTGCAATAAAAATACCTGCTTAGAGTCATAAAAAGAGAGTTGACGAAAACCCGATTCCCTGTTATGCTCTTTTTGAGAATAATATTTCAACTCATAGACATTGTTTTATAGATGTCTAAATTATTTACGATAATACTTTGATTGTCAAACTATTTGTTTTATTTTTAATCAAAAAATAATAATATTTAATCATACAATACTTCGAAGGATTTTGTTTGATAGTCAAAATAAGTAAAAAGGAGATTAGATCATGAAACGAGTTGTCATCACAGGTTTGGGAGCTATCACTCCTTTAGGCAATACCGTCGCAACATTTTGGGAGAGTTTGCTTGAAGGGAAAATCGGTCTTGCTCCGATCACTAAATTTGATGCTGAAGATACTGGGATCACACTGGCCGGTGAAGTCAAGGAGTTTGATCCGTTACTCTACCTATCAAAAAAAGACAGCAAAAGAATGGACCTTTTTTCTCAATATGCGGTGGCAGCAGCTAAACAGGCATTAGCAGACAGTCAGTTAGCTATCAATGAAAGCAATGCTAAACGCATTGGCGTGATTGTTGGTTCCGGAATTGGCGGTATGACTACCTTCCAAAATCAGACTCTAGTCATGGACAAAAAAGGACCAAAACGAGTATCCCCCTTTTTTGTTCCGATGGTGATCAGCAACATGGCTTCAGGAAATATTTCGATCCAGACCGGTGCCAAGGGAATTTCGCAAACGATCGTTACCGCTTGCGCTTCTGCGACTAATGCAATTGGAGAAGCTTTTCATGCCATAAAATTCGGTCTAGCAGATGCTATGATTACGGGCGGAACAGAGGCCGCTATTTGTCAAATCGGCATCGCTGGTTTTGCGGCACTAAATGCGCTGAGTACAGCAACAGATCCGGCCCGTGCTTCTATCCCCTTTGACAAAGAACGCCACGGTTTCGTCATGGGTGAAGGTGCAGGTATGCTGGTTCTGGAAGAATTAGAACATGCGCAAAATAGAAAGGCCACTATTTTAGCTGAAATAGTGGGTTATGGAGCTAACAGCGACGCGCATCATATGACGGCGCCCTTAGAAGATGGAGGTGGTGCGGCAGATGCCATCATGTTAGCCCTGGAGGAAGCCGAAATCACTCCAGAAGAGATCAGTTATGTCAATGCTCATGGGACTTCCACTCCGGCCAACGATCAAGCGGAAACTTTTGCCATTAAAAAAGTATTCGGTGAAACTTTAGCTCACAAAATTCCCATCTCCAGCACTAAAAGTATGATTGGCCACTTATTAGGAGCCGCCGGTGGAGTTGAAGCAATTGCCTGTGTTAAAACATTAATGGAAAACCAAGCACATCCGACAGCCACATTGAAAATCAAAGACGAAAATTGTGATCTTGACTATATTCCACAAAAGAAACGTTCTATCGTTGCGAATTATTGTCTCAGCAATTCTTTTGGTTTTGGCGGTCATAATGCCGTGATTTGTCTAAAAAAATGGTCTCAAAAATAGGAGGACTTAACTAGTGAAAAAAGCATTAACTACTCAAGAAATAATGGAATTGATCCCAAACCGTTACCCGATCTTCTTTATCGATTATGTGGATGAGATCATCCCAAACCAGAAAATTACAGCCACAAAAAATGTTACGATCAATGAAGAATTTTTCAATGGCCATTTCCCCGGCAACCCTACAATGCCGGGAGTTCTAATCATTGAAGCTTTAGCACAGGTCGGTTCGATCCTTATTTTAAAAATGGAACAATTCCAGGGAAAAACCGCCTATATTGGCGGAATCAACAAAGCAAAATTTCGACAAAGAGTTGTTCCGGGCGATGTTCTTAAATTACACTTTGAAATCGTAAAATTGAAAAGTTTTGTCGGTATCGGTAAAGCAACTGCCTTTGTAGAAGATAAAAAAGTTTGTGAATGTGAACTGACTTTCATCGTTGAGCACTAAATAAATATGGAAATAAGATAAGACTCTTTGAGTTTGATTTTATTTCTATTTTTATTTTCCATCTTTAAAATTCTTCAGCCTGTCTTTCTATGAAAATCAAACCGGAATATGCTATACTGACAAAGTTACTATTTATATATTTTAATCGGATATTATTTATTTTTAAGATTTACGAGGAGAACAACTGATGGAAACGGAAAATAACAAAACAAATGTTATGATTGTTACTTTCGCAATATTTATTGCTACTTTCATGACAGCCATTGAAGGAACAATTGTTTCCACTGCCATGCCCACGATCGTGGGTTCCCTACACGGAATGGCTATCATGAATTGGGTTTTTGCGATTTACTTACTGACAAATGCGATGACTACACCAATATATGGAAAACTGACCGATAGAATCGGCAGGAAACCTATTTTCATTTTTGGGACTATTATTTTCATCATCGGGTCTTCGCTTTGCGGTTTATCTCAAAATATGCTGCAATTAATTATTTTCAGAGCTATTCAAGGCGTGGGAGCAGGAGCGATCATGCCTGTTGCATTGACCATTATTGCCGATATCTATCCACCCGAAAAACGTGCAAAGCTTTTAGGAATCAACAGTGCTGCTTGGGGTATCGCAAGCATTATTGGCCCTTTATTTGGCGGATTTATTGTGGATACTTTAAGCTGGCACTGGATTTTCCTGATCAATGTTCCAATAGGGCTGATATTGATCCTGCTGATCATCTTTTTCTTAGTTGAACCTAAAATTGCCAGACAACAGACCTCTCTCGACATTAGCGGATGCCTGAGTTTAATGGGAGTTCTGCTCTTAGTATTATACGGTTTCCAAATGCTTGAGGGATCAAACGGAAAAATTTGGCTTTCGATTGCTTCTTTCACTGGCTCTTTACTTTTATTTTTTTTGTTCATCCATTTTGAAAAACATGCCCAAGATCCTGTGATCTCACTTGACCTGTTTAAAAATTCTACTTTTGTCGTAGTGAATATTGTCGCCGCATTAGTCAGCGGATTCTTGATTGGAATAGATGTTTATATGCCGATGTGGATGCAAGGAGTTTTAGGAGTAAAAGCTGCAATGGGCGGCTTAGCCTTAGCACCAATGTCAATCACTTGGATAGGAGGTTCCTTCTTAGCAGGAAGATTTATGGAAAAACATTCTACCAAACAAATCCTTCAGATAGGCTTAGTCATTATTTTACTAGGTGCGCTTCTTTTGGTCACCTTACCAATCACCACCCCTTTCTGGACCTTCTTTTTCATTTCTACCCTTCTGGGAGCAGGATTTGGGATCACTCTCACTTCAACGACCGTCACTGCTCAAAGTAGTGTAGAAAGAACCATGCTGGGTGTAGCGACTTCATTCAATACTCTCGTTCGGACGCTTGGTCAAACTATTATGGTATCAATATTCGGCGTCGCTCTAAACCATCAAATAGATCAAGAGATCGCCGGTAAAAAAGATTTGGAGATCACTTCAGAAATGATGAACAGATTAGTAGATCCAAAAACTGTCAGCTCTTTGCCTCGCGAATCAATCGGTGTGTTAAAAGAGATCCTTTACCTGGGACTGCATCATGTATACGTGATTGGAACATTTTTGTTAGTACTCGCTCTGATTTTCAATCAAATTCAAAAAAAAGAAAAAAAGAAAAGCTGAGGATAGGATACAAATTATCCTACTTTTTTTATTTTTGAAAGTCCCTACTCATTTCCACAGTTAAAAACAGGAAATGCTTATTGCGGTCTTCATTACATTTCTAGTTCCTCAATGAGTTTTTCAATCGTTAATTGGACTCCGTTATTTTGATTAGATGGAGCCACGGCTTTTGCAGCTTTCTTCACGTATCGCGGTGCG
This sequence comes from Lactobacillales bacterium, assembly GCA_015655485.1. Lineage (GTDB taxonomy): Bacteria > Bacillota > Bacilli > Lactobacillales > Vagococcaceae > JAATEZ01. The sequence goes on from JAATEZ010000422.1 coordinate 6,117, forward strand.
TTCTCCATAGCATAACTTTTCCCCGCATGCTTCAACATCTCAATATCATTTCCTCCATCTCCAAAAGCGACTATTTCCTTGGTTTCAATCGCAAATTTCTTTTGCAAGCGCATAAGCCCGGCTGCTTTATGAACTCCTGGTAAAATTAAATCCATATCACCATGTCCGCTGGAAACCGGAATGAGCTCCCCTTTAAAGAAATCTGTTAATTGTTCAAGAATAAATACTGTTTTACTTGGAGAACAATTTAAAGCAAATTTTAAAAATGTATCATTTTCGACAGCAGTTAAGTCTGTCACTTCAGTTAAATGATGGTAATATCTGGCGATATGCTGTTTAAAATCATCTGATTCTGACTTTTCAACATAAGCACTATTCTTCCCGCACAAAAAGATTTTTATCTCCGGATTCTCCTTAATTTTTTCAACTGCTCTCTTTACCAATGCAAGAGACATATCCGCATGATAGAGTTCTATTCCGTGTGAAATAATATAAGCACCATTTTCAGACACAAAATTGATTTCTTGTGCGATTTCTTTAAAAAAAGATTTTAACTGATAGTATTGATTTCCACTGGCTACAACAAATTCTATTCCCTTCCCTTGCATTTTTCGATATAATTTTTCAAACAGGACCCGATCATACTCCTGCTGATTATTTAAAAAAGTTCCATCCATGTCTACTGCAATCATCTTTATTCCCATTGCGCTGATTCTCCACTCCTCGTCTTATTTCTATCTTTGAAAGAAATTTTCACTTTATCAAGCTCCGCAACAATAAATACTGGATACGTTTTAACTCAAACTTAGAACACATCGTGTCAGATGAAAATCACTAGTTAAATGAATTATTTTATTTTTTTAAGATAATAAACTTTTTTATTAAATTATACCATGCAATAATCAGATGTGTTTTTGAAAAAATTTTGTCAAGAAAATCGTTCTCAAAAAAAGGTTCTATACGAGTTTTTGGGTTTCTCTGTGAATCAGTTACACTGATATAGTTCTATCTTATAACAAACTTTTATTTTTTCTTTTTGCAATTATCAAGAAAGCTTCCAGATCAAATACAGCAAGTAATTCAGCAAAGAGGAAACTATTAGAAATTGTCGTATCACCAGTTTGGGGTAGTTTTTCTTTAGATTTTTGCTTTTGTTGCCACATTCTCTTTGGTTGGCGGTATTTTTATTGGTTTACTAAAATCTGTTGTCGTGGTTGTTGGCTATTTTTTGTATACAAGAGTAATAGTTTGGTCATTTTCTCCAAATTGAGCCTTTACTGGACTTTCTGGGGAAACTACTTCAAGCCGCTGATAACAAACTGCTGTGATTTCTCCGCTTTCTACATACTTACCAATAAAAGCTTTGGCTGCGATTATTTCCTTTCCATCTTCATCTGTATAGGTGCCGGTTATATTAGCAGGAATGTCCCCTAATTTATAACCTATAATAGTTTGTGCAGAAGTAAAATAAGCTGACTCGGAATCACCTGAAGTTACAAGTGGCGTTGCAATTTCATTCCCTTTTTCATCTTGATAGACGGCAGTAACTCTAGTCACCTTAAGAACTGTTCTTTTGTATCGATAAATAACATCTGAACTTTACCAGTAAATATTCCCAAAGCATTATCTGGTGCTGAAACCAGCTCATACCCAGTGTTTTCAACTAAATCGAAGAATTTTCCGGAACTTGTCGAGAAATAGAAAGCGCCGCCATTGACAGGCGGGGCTAAAACAAACTCTATTTTGGCACCTGCCTTATTATAGGCTGACTGTTCACCGAATCCCACCATTTGATTTGTATTTACGTTGAAAACAGCTCCGTCACTTTTGAAATCTTTTAATAGCTTATCGAAACCTTTTTCAATGTCCCAGTCTTTGATCTGAAAAGAAATGATATTTTCCTCTGTTTCTGACCTAACGGCATCTTATGATCATGTTCTAGTATAAACAGAACCCTGTCGCTCCGAGATTTTAGTACTCGATTCTTCCTTTTTCTTGACAATCATTAACACTCTCTTTATGACAGGCGGTTAATAAAAAAGCTACGGATAAAATGAATATTATCCCCTTTTCCATTTTCGTTATGTCGTTCTTTTATAAACCAACAACTGAATTTTTCCTTTTGTTATAGCCTAACAAAATTATTCTAGTTAATATAACAATACCTACTGATAATTTTTAAAGAAAAGAAAAAAATCAATCGAATCTTAACAAACCAATTTTTTCCTGATTATCTTAAAAAATGGGAAAAAAGTTGTTAAGAAAATTGATTTCTATCTTCTATACTTCTACTTTTATTTTACTTATTTTTTTTAGCTGCTAAAAAAAGTATTTTTACAGCCCCTAATAATCCACTTGGTTGCAAAACGCGATATTGCGATAAGAAATCTTTTTGTTGAGTTCCCAAAGTATTCGTTACTTCAATTGTTAAGTCGTTTTTCCCCTGGCATATAAAATCTGTGATTTCAAATAAATAAGGTTTACTTATACACGTGCCTAAATTTTGCTCATTAAAAAAAACTTCAACTACTTCAAAAACTTCTCCCAAATCCAAAAAGTAACGCATCGAGTCCTTTTTATTAAAATTAAAATCGATCATATACCGAATAGTCCCAGAAAAATCTGGATATATGCTTGGTTTAGCTATATTTTCTAATTCGTTTAAGGAAAATTCTCTATCAAATTTCGGATATTCATTGGCATCTGATAGTGAGACCTGCCATTTACCATTAATTTCTTGTTGATCGACTTCTTCTAATTCCTGCAAAATTTCTGCCTGCAATGTTTCTTTTCTAGCAAGGATCACCAACGTTTCTTGCGGTGCTAAATGAAGCTTGAAATGCTTTTTAACGGTCTGACTCAAAGCACGAATCTCATTAGTCATACCATTATACAAATACAAATGAGAAGCCTTTTTTAACATGACTTCGTTCTTGATTGTCAAATCTGGAGACTCATTGAAAAAAAGATAGACATCTCCTTCAGGATGACGATATTGATAATATCTCAATGAAAAATCCTGATGGTTTAGCGAAATTTCAAACATTTTTTGATTTCGTAAATAAGTAGCTAGGTTTTCCAAAGAAATCACTTGCACACTTTCATTTTGTTTCCATGCTTCCAGATGATTTTCAATAGAAAGTCCTTCACTGGATTCGTTAGGCCAATCATTAATGAAAATAATTGCAGCTCCCAATGTAACCATCTTTTTTAGTTCTATAAAAAAATCACCAGGAAGTTTTTCTGCATATGGAATGATCAAATTTTCAAACTGCTCACCGTTTAAGTAGATTTTCCCTTTTTCAATATGTACTTCTTTCAACATATCTATCGAAACAATATCAAAGTCGATTTGGTTTTGAGTCAGCTCTTTTGCCGGCTTTTGGAACAGCATTGCTTCGCCGGACCACTCAGCTTCTGCATGATAAAGAATCAAAGAAGAAGCAATATGCGTTCCCTCGCTCAATAGTTCCGCTAATCGATTCGTATAATTCATCAATAAATGCAGATAGCGATATTGGGGATTGTTGCCATGAGCATAAAAATGCGGCGGACAATCAGTATCCGGATATGGAGCCATATCAAACGCGTGAGGGACAAAATGATTGACTCCTCGCACTAACATATGATCTGTTATCCATTTCATTAAGTTCAATCCTTCAGACCAGCCATAGGCTCCGTATAATTCGACCATTGTTCGTCCCTTTTTTTTAGGATCTAAATGCCCTAATGAAGAACCCATTTTAGCTAAGCCATAGTGAAAAAATTCTCCATCCCAGCCTGTTGAAGTAAAAGTTTTAAAATATCCGCTATCCAAACCAGGTAATAATTGGTGTAAAACAACATCGATCCCGGCCATTGTCTGATCTTTTAAGGCGCGATAATAATGTCCGGCACCATATCCTAAACGACCATGAGCATTATTATCTTCGATTAGATGTCCTATATATTCTACTCCATGCTCTTGACACCATCCGGCTAATTTACCAGTAAAATTTTCCGAATATAATTTTGAAATCACATTCATATAAGTATATCGTACAAAACTTTGTTGTTTTGTGCCATCAACCAGCAACAACGGCAATAGTTTTTTTGGATTTTCTGCTAACTCCTCCCCTAAAATTTCTAATAGGTCTTCTCGCCAAGGCAGCACCATCTCTGTTTTTCCAATAACCGCATCTGGTCCTTTAATATTTCCAAATCTTGGTTCATCTGTAAAAAAGCCCACAATAGTAGAACCAAAATAAGCGGATAAATGTTTATAATGAGCCTGATAAACCGTATCGATCAAGACTTGAGTCGCCGCTGGATCGATTGGATTCAGATACCCCTCAGTTGCCGCTTCTCCTCCGCAAAAAGTTTCAACCAATGTGAAAATACGCCAATCCCCCTCAGGAACATCCCAATAGACGACCCCATGATCAAGAAAAGCGGTAATATCAACTAAGGTATCGGTATTGACCGTTTCGTAATTTACAAGCTTCGCCGCAATCACGCCAATGACTTTTTCACCGGATTCATGTAAAGCTTTTTTCAACTGGTCAGGCTCAGTCCCCACTGTTATAATGGTATTTCTATCTCCACCAGCATGCCATTTAACGATGATCCCCGCATCTTTTTGCGGTCCGTGATAGTCCACTTGAGTGATTTTTAAGTACTTCTTTCTTAATTCTGGGTGATTTTTTAAAATCGCTCCATTCGCGTATCCCGTTGGAAAATGAACATCATCAAACAGCCAGACTTTCATCTTTTTTTCTTTGGCTGCCTCTAAAACTACTGTTAAATCTTGCCACCAGCGCTCTTTCAGATAATCCGGATGCGGACGGGGCTCCACACATAAAGCGCGAATACCACTTTCATAAATCTTAGTGACATATTCTTGGATCACCTCCGCAGGTTCCCCATGCATCCACAAGAAAGGAAAAAGATAATTTTCTTCTTGATTATTCAATACTTTTTTTATTTTATCCATAAAAACCATCCTATTCTACATTTTAAAAAGCTACCGAAATAAAATTTAAATAAAAGAAAAATTTCCGCAAATATTTTTTTGTGAGTTTTTTATGTTAATAGGAGTCAAAAAAGATGACCTTTTTTAACTCCATATTTTACCTCAAAAAAATCCTTTTATAAAGCCTGATCTTCTGGTTGCATAATAAAATAAGTAATGATCAACGGGACAAAAAAAGCAACCAGTGAAGCAATGACATAGGCAGTAAAACTGGAATCCAGTCCTTTAGGATTAATGAAAAGAGGTGCAGCGAATAATGCATTCCCACCAAAACCAAACATTTTTCCTTTCATCAAAGCGGTGATCCCGCCTGCGATCCCACCACCAATAAAAGCAGCAATAAACGGTTTCTTATACGGGATCGCTATCCCATAAATAATTGGTTCGGTGATTCCGAATAAGCCGGTCAATCCTGTAGAAAATCCTAATGCTCTTTTGTCCTTATCCTTTTCTTTCAAAGCAAAGCCAATGGCCGCTCCAGCCAAGGCAAAAACAGTGACATTAAGAATAGCATTTATTGGATCTGCTCCCAAAGTAGCGATGTTATTGATCAATATCGGGATAAAAGCATAATGCAATCCAAAAATGACTACCACCTGCCAAAAAGCTCCCAAAAGAATTCCAGTTAAAATTGGACTAAATCCATAAATCCCTTGTGTAGCAGAAGCAAGAATGTCGCTGACAAAGGTCATAATTGGACCAATCACAATAAAGGTTAATGGAACCGTGATCAAAAGTGTGATCAAAGGTGTTAAAAACAATTTGACCGCAGCCGGTAATCTATCATTGATTTTTTTTTCGATAAATGCAGCCATGACTACAGCTGCAATGATTGGAAATACAGAACTGCTATAACTTGCTAACACAACTGGAATTTTTAAAAAAGTTAGCGATGTTCCATCCGTATAAGCCGTTGTAATAGTAGGATAAACTAGTGCGGCTCCTATAGTTGCAGCAATGTAAGGATTTGATTTTAGTTTCACCGCAGCAGAGACACCTAAAATAATTGGCAAAAAGTAGAAAAAACCATCCGCAAAAGCATATAAAATTTGATAAGTGCCGCTTGTAGTAGTTAAAATATGAAAAGAAGTCAAACCTGCCAGTACCCCTTTGGTAATACCAACTGCCGCCATCACGCCCAATACTGGGTAAAAAATTCCTGAAATAAATTTAAAAAATCGATTAAATAAATTTCCCTTTTCTTCCTTTACATCATCTTCTGGTACTTCCCCGCCTCCAACTATCCCTAATTCATCCGTCACTTTTTCATATGCTTTAGCGACTTCAGTGCCAATAACTATCTGATATTGCCCGCCTGATTGCGTTACACCTAAAACACCGGGAATGTTTTTGACTTTTTCTGTTTCGGCCTTTTTTTCATCATCTAAAACAAAACGTAATCTTGTTACACAATGAGTAACATTTTTTACGTTTTCTTTTCCACCAATTTTATTTACTACTTCTTTGGCTAATGAAGTATAATCCATAATTTTCACTCCTTATTTAACATTCTTTCCAGCAGATAAAAACAGTATCATTCCATCTTGTTGGCGATTTCATTGTTTTATTGATAGGCCTATTCTGATTGACATCGCTAACAATTTGTATTTTAAAGCATTTATCAGTACAATGTAATTGCGTAACATAACTAAAAAATGACCAAACTTAACTTATGTTTTTCATGAAAAGCAAGGAGGAGATCCCTTTGATTATTACCGAATTAAGAGAAGCTCTTTTCACGTTTACAAAAAGCGAAAAAAAGCATCAAAAAGATCCTAAAGCAGGACTAAAATTATATGAATCATTTGAAACTAAAAAAATTGATAATCATGATGTTTATATTTTTAAATTTGATCAACAGAAAAAGAAAATTGCCAATCCATATTCCTTTAATCCCAAGCTAGAGATCGTTAAACATGCACGTTACTCTATGATCCCCTTTCATATTCACGACTATATTGAGATGAATTATGTCTATTCCGGAACTTGCATTGCCGTCGTCCAAGACAGAAAAATCATGTTAAAGCAGGGAGATATCTGTATTATGGACACGAACGTGCCTCACACGATTTACGATGTCGAAGAGAATGACATCGTCATCAACTTTTTAATGAAAAAAAACTATTTTACGGCTTCTATGCTTAGTCGTCTATCCAGCAATAGTATCATTTCTGATTTTTTATTAGAAGCAATCTCTCATGACCAAAAGCATCAGCGGTTTATTTTATTTCATTGCCAAAAAAGTTTAAAATTAACTGACTTAGTAGAGAGTTTGCTTTGCGAATACTACGATCCAAGCTTTTGCACGACCGATGTCATTGAGGCATATATGGTTCTCATTTTTGCGGAATTACTATATAGTTATCAAAACGAGCAGAGTTCCTATACCTCTCTATCAAACAAGACTCGTATATTAGCCATCTTACAATTTATTGAAGAAAATTATCAAACTTGCAGTCTTGATCTAGTTGCTAAAGAATTCTCATTCCATCCTAACTATCTCAGCAGGTTTATTAAACAGACGACTGGTAAAACTTTCAAACAACTTTTGCAAGAACAAAAATTAAATAAAGCAAACTTTCTTTTGATCACAACACAAGAAAGCATAGAAAAAATTCTTGAGGATGTCGGTTATCAAAATCATGGTTTTTTTAATAAAATCTTTAAAGAGCGTTACGGTACGACGCCAAAAAAATATCGTAAACAAAAACAAATGGAGCTGGCCTGATAACTATTGATTGAAAAGAGGCGTTTCGTCCTATTCTGATGAAAATTAAGAATAGAATGAAACGTCCCTTTTAGTATCGGCAAATGAAAAAAAGTATCAGCAATGACCGCTCTAGTTTTTTTAAGCTTTATTTAAGAACTGAAAATTACAATAAATACACTTGTTCCTTTTAAATAAAGATCGAGGTTTAATTGTTTTTTTAACAAAAAAAGTATAGGAAGAGAAACCGCATACTTCTCTGAAGAGGTATTGTTTCTAGAGTGGATTTAAATGAAAATATTTTTTTGGGACAGCTCCTGAATTTCAGCTATTTCATTAAACATTTCCTTCAAAAAACCATTGGCAGGAAAATTTCCACATCTAATATATTTATTATATTTTTTGAATGAAGCATCTCCTTTAGTTTTGTTACTTTTTTTGAATAATTTTGGCATTATCTTAAAGAAAATTTACATTTACCACAGAAAACAGGAGGAAAATGAATGATTGAAGTCAAAGACTTGGTTAAAAAATACGGCGATCATATTGCTGTAGATAACTTGAATCTCACCATTGAAAAAGGCAAAATTTATGGTCTTTTAGGGCCTAACGGAGCCGGTAAATCTACTACGATGAACATCATTACTGGTTATACTGGTCCTACTTCCGGAACAGTCAGCATAGATGGTTATGATGTTTTGACTGCTCCGGAAGAGGCAAAAAAGCACGTCGGTTACTTACCAGAATTACCGCCGCTCTATCTTGATATGACCGTAAATGAGTACCTTCATTTCGCCGCAGAATTAAAAAAAGTTCCCAAAGAAAAAATGGAAACCCATATGGATGAAATTATTCAGGCAACTAAAATTGAAAATGTACGTTCTCGTTTAATCAAAAATCTTTCAAAGGGCTATCGACAACGGGTTGGTCTGGCGCAAGCAATTATCGGCTGGCCGGAAGTGATCATTCTTGACGAGCCAACAGTTGGTTTGGATCCTAATCAAATCATTGAGATTAGAGATTTGATCCGTAATTTAGCGGAAGATCACACAATCATCCTAAGCTCTCATATTCTTGCAGAAGTTCAAGAGGTTTGTGATTACATTCTGATCATTTCACACGGTAAACTCGTCGCTAGCGATACTACCGAAAACCTGGGAAAACTGATGAAAGGACCTAAAAAACTTGAATTACTGATCAAAGCACCTAAAAATCAGATCGAATCCTTATTAAAGGAAGAATCTGATATTCAAACCATTACAATAAAAGAACAGAAAAATGGGGAAGCAGAAGTCACGATAGAAATGCTAGAAAATCAAGATCTTCGAGAAAAACTTTTTTTCCGTTTTTCTGAAAATGGTCTGGCTATTTTGCAGATGAAGGAATCCTCGACCACATTAGAAGATGTTTTTCTAGAACTGATCCAATCCGAAGAAGATGATTTGTCTGAGCAAGATAAATTAAATAACCTAACACAAGAAAAAATTTCTTGGTCAAAA
>JAATEZ010000075.1 GCA_015655485.1 Lactobacillales bacterium
ATCAAAAAAATGATCATGTTCTTTTTATCTTATTACAGCTTGCCTTGCTGATCATGCGCGGCAAAGAGCGAAAGAATAATATTATGACACATTTATAAACAATTGAAATTCTAAATAAAGATAAGAAGATGAGAAAAAACTTTTTTGAGTTTTGTTTCATCTTTTTTTGTTATTCAGTATCGATGATAGATAGGTGTTTGTTCCATTTCATTTTAGAATAAAATTTAATTAAGAACAGATATTGGCGTCCAATGCAAGCGCTTTATTTTTTGGCCACTATTACTGGACATGAATTAGTATTCCGAGAAAAAGTATTTGATGGTAATCTTTAGATGTCAGGGAGGAATAATTATGAGAATATCAAAAAGGCAGGAAATCATTATCAATCACTTATTGCGATCTGACGAATATATTACCGCAAAAAAAATGTCAGAACGATTAGGAATGTCGGAGAAAACAGTTTATCGGGAAATCAACTCAATTAAGCATATCTTCGGTTTTGAGAAAGATATCATTGAGAAAAAAGCCGGCAGTGGTTACAAGCTGAACTATAAAAAGTATATCCAGTATATTTCTGAACTCGGCAATGTGGAGGACTCAGCCAGAGAACTAACGATCGAGGATAGACGAACAGACATTATTATCGATTTATTAGTTCATTCGCCGCAAGGAACATCGATCAATAAATTATCTAATAAGTATTACGTCAGTCCGGCATCTATTGTGAAGGATCTAAATGAAATCGAGCAACAACTGGCAAAGTACGATTTGAAATTATCACGCGACAGCTGCGGAACGAATGTAGTTGGTTCGGAAGAACAGATCAGACAAGTCTTAGTCAAGATCATTAATTTAAATGTCCTTGATAGTCGTGCGGAAATGTATGAGGATAATCAATTAAGTCAGAGTGATTTTCAAAATTTTTCTAAACATTTCGATGAATTGGATGTCGGCATCATCAAAAAAAGTTTGGATTCCGCCCGGCAGCTATCAGGTTTTATTCTAGAGAATCCTTATTATATCAATTTATTTACACATCTGCTTATTGCTGTTCAAAGAATAAGAGCTGGAAAAATCAAAAAAGGTTTAACAGAACCTGTTTTAACCGAGGTAGATACAAAAGAAATCAACTTCCAAAAAGAGATCATTAGACAAATGGAAGCGAGTCTGAATTTATCACTCCCAGCAGCAGAAAAAGAATACATTCAATTATTTTTGACTTCTTCTAGAAATACGGAGGAATCTCAAGAGCGAAAAATGGAGCTGTTTCTTAATGATCAGAAGGATGACCAAAAAAAGGCAGCAATTGATATTATTTATTCCTTGACGGAAGCCATGACTTTAGCGATCGGAACTAATTTTAACGATGATAAAATACTAAAAGAAACGTTATATCTTCATATCAAACCGCTGCTTAATCGACTCAAGTATCAAATTGATATTGTCAATCCTTTAACCACTAAGATAAAAGAAGAGTTTCCAGAGATTTTTAATGAGTTGCAGATAATTATGGCAGGAATCATTCTAAAACATTCCATGAATCGGATCAGTGAAGATGAGATCGCCTATATTGCATTATATTTTCAAAGTTCATTGGAAAGAAAAGTGAAGCAAAAAAATGTCCTGATTGTTTGTTCCACAGGGATCGGTACGTCACATCTCTTGGAGAATCGTGTTAAAAAGGCCTTTCCGGACTGGAATATTGTGGATGTGGTTTCATCAAGCAAAGTGAAAAGTTTTACAGAAAAAGCGACAATTGATTTGATCCTTTCTACGGTCAAATTAGAAGCCTCCTATTTCCCCGTTATTATTGTAAACGTTTTTTTTGGAGCAAAAGATATTGATAACGTTAAAAAATTTTTAGAAAAAAAGTAAATTGACCGGAGGAAAGCAAATGGATATTGAAAAAGTTTTAGATGACAAATTGATCAATTTAAACTTGGCAGGAAAAAATAAAGACGAAGCATTGAGAGAATTATGTCAGATGCTGGTAAAAGAAGACAGAATATCAGATTTGGAAATATTTTTACAAGATGTTTATTTGCGCGAAGAAGAAGGTTCTACTGGAATTGGCAGCGGGATAGCTATTCCTCACGGAAAATCAGAAAAAGTAACAAAAACCTCCATAGCCATTGGAAAATTAAAAAAACCTATTCAATGGGAATCCATTGATGATGAGCCGGTCAGTTTTATTATTTTATTTGCTGTTAGAAATGTAGATTCAACCACGGTCCATCTTAAAATGTTAGCGCAGATAGCAGGAACC
>JAATEZ010000238.1 GCA_015655485.1 Lactobacillales bacterium
AAAAACAACAAATATGGGCAGCTTATATGAACTGACCTACTACGTTCTGCTAAAAGATGTTCTTCAAGAGAAAAAAATGATGGATGAGATCCGTTCAAGGAACGGAAATTTAACCATCATTTCAGGAAAAGTGGCGACAAATAAAGATGAATTATAAAAATTGGAAGGATGGTCTTTTTGAATAGTAAAAAAAGCAGACTCTATTTTTTAATAGCAGCTACTTTGGCTGTTGCAGGTTGTTCAAACTCTGGCGAAAACAGTTCTACAAAAACAAGTACCAGTTCAACCACAGCAAGTTCGGCAGAGTTGGCAGAATCAGCGGCGACAAAAACGGATGGAAAGTATGGCAGTTATACAGATGAAGATTTAGAAACTGCTTATGATAAATCCAGTGCGACAAAAATCACACTCAACGGATCCGGCGTCAACATTGAAGGAGATGGAGCAAAGGCATCGGATACAACTATTACTATCTCTTCAGGCGGAACTTATATCGTCAGCGGTACACTGGATGACGGCCAAATCATTGTCACAGCTAATGCCGATGCTGATACGGTCCATATCATTCTGGATGGAGTAGATTTAACCAGCAGTACGACTTCGCCCATTTATGTTGAACAAGCGGAAAAGGTCATCCTCACGCTTGCAGAGGATTCCAAAAATACTTTAACTGACGCCAATGATTATGTTTATGCGGATTCCACACAAGATGAACCTGATGCAGTCATTTTTAGTAAAGATGATTTGACCCTAAACGGCTCAGGAAAGTTGACTATTAAAGGAAATTACAATAATGGGATCCGCAGCAAAGATGATTTAGTCATCACCGGAGGCACTTACAACATCACTGCTCCAAACAATGGACTAAAAGGAAAAGATTCAGTATCTATTCTTGATGGAACTTTTACTATTACCAGCGATGGCGATGCTATCCAGGCAAATAATACTGAAGGTAGTGAAAAGGGCTGGGTAGCTATTGATGGCGGTTCTTATACCCTCACGGCCGGCAATGACGGCATCCAGGCAGAAACCAATCTCAGTATCTCGACAGCAAAAATCACTGTTACTGCTGGCGGCGGAAGCAACGCCTCTGTATCCGATTCCAAGAGTTATAAAGGTTTAAAAGCCGGGACCAACATTCAAATCGATAAAGGAACTTTCGATCTGGATACGGCAGATGATAGTCTGCATGCAAATGGAAATGTCACGATCGATAATGGCAATTTTACAATTTCTACAGGAGATGATGGGATCCATGCCGATGCTGCCGCAACGATAAATAACGGAACCGTCACGATTGAAGAGTCTTATGAGGGAATCGAGGGGGCAACTATTGTTATCAACGATGGAACTATCGATCTTACCAGCAGCGATGATGGCATGAATGCTGCGGGCGGAAGTGATGGATCCTCTGAAGGCGGCGGCAATTTTGGACCTGATTCCTTTAGTTCTTCAGGAGATTACTCCATGACTATCAATGGTGGTTATATTGGCATCAATGCTGCGGGTGACGGAGTAGATTCAAACGGCGATATTACGATGACTTCTGGTACCTTGCTCGTCAGCGGTCCTACCGGAAACGGCAATGGCGCCCTTGATTATGATGGAACTTTTGATATCAAAGGCGGTACTTTTATCGCTGCCGGAAGTTCCGGCATGGCCATGGCGCCTAGTGACAGTTCAAGTCAGGCCGCAATCAGTCTTTACTTTAACAGCACTCAATCAGCTAATACTCTAGTGAATATCAGCGATGAGTCAGGAAACAGCCTTGTGACCTTCAGTCCAAAAAAAGATTTCCAACATATCGTCATCAGTATTCCTGATTTAAAAGAGGGCAGTTCTTATATAATCAGCAGCGGCGGAACGGATTCCGGAACAAATTCGCTTGGTCTCTATACGAACGGAACTTATTCTGGTACAAAACTCGTTACGACCACTTTAGCTAGTGTTATAACCTCGATCGATGAATCGGGTTCCACTATTTCTGGAAGTCAAATGGGCGGCGGCAGAAAGTAGAGATCAAACTCATTGGATAAATTGCCCAAGGTTGAACATTTATCTTGGGCAATCAGAAAGGAGTAGGAACACCAATGGATGCTACCATTATTATTCCCTCGCTGGAACCAACAGATCGATTCCCAGAATTGATTTTTAGCCTTAGACGACTGACCAGCCAGCCTATTATCGTTATAGACGATGGGAGCAGTTCAGCCTACCAAATTTTATTTCAGCAAATCGAAGCACAAAATGTCATGGTTTACCATCACCCTAAAAATCTAGGAAAAGGGGCTGCTCTCAAAAAAGCTTTTAGACTGCAGATAGATCATTATCCTGATTCGATCGGTGTAGTTACCGCAGATTCAGACGGCCAACATAGCCCGCGAGACATTATCAAAATAGCACAAGAACTAAAAAAACAATCTGACACACTCATCTTGGGTACTCGAGATTTCACAGAATCCAGCGTTCCTTTTAAAAGCTACTGGGGCAACCGCATCACTTCTTTGATCTTTTATTTAGCTACAGGAATCCATTGTTCCGATACACAGACCGGGCTTAGAGGAATTCCGCAAAAATGGCTTACTTTCATGCTCCAAATCTCTGGAGACCGCTTTGACTATGAAATGAATATGTTATTAAATGTTAAAAATTATGGCTTTACTATTAAAGAAAAACCGATTCAAACGATTTATTTAGACAATAATGATCACTCACACTTTCGTCCAATCAAAGACTCGCTTTTGATCTACCGGCCTATTTTTTTCTATATTTTCTCTTCAGCATTGTCCGCTGTAGTCGATATTAGTTTATTTGCACTATTTTCAAATTTTTTATGGTCTACAACTAACACAAATTTATTCTATGCGACAGTGGCAGCAAGATTTTGTTCAGGGATTTTTAATTTTTGCTTAAATAAAAAATGGGTCTTTCAAAGTAACGGAAAAACTTTGAATGAAGGGATCAAATATGCCTCGCTCTTTTGTATCCAATTATTTTGCAGCTGGTTTTTCTTACAACTTTTAGCCCGAATATTTGATCACATTATTTTCCTAAAGATAATCATAGATACTTCTTTATTCTTTATCAGCTTCGTGATTCAGCGCAAATTAATTTTTACATTTCATTCAAAAGTTTGAAAGGCGGTTCCGGTATGTTTAAAAAAATTATTGCCTTTTTTCAAAAACCCTATCGCTGGGCCATCCTTTTTGGAATACTGCTGATATCGGCCACAATGTATGTGTTATTAGATACATTTGTGATCCCTAAAGCTTTAACCAAGACTACTACAACCACTTCTATCACTGCAGCGACCGATTCTACTTCTTCGAGTAATGACTCCTCTACAGCCTTGAATGCCAATGGAGCGACCATTACCAGTGATTCTTATAAAGATGACAATTTAAACCTCACGATCGAAACAGTGACCAAATATGATACTACTTTCTATGTGGCTGACATTCAAGTATCCGATGCCGGCTTATTAAAAACTGCTTTTGCCGATTCAACCTATGGCAGAAATATTAAAGAAACGACTTCAAACATTGCTGAAAATAATGAAGCGATTTTTGCTATCAATGGTGATTATTACGGTTTTAGAGATGTTGGATATGTGATCCGTAACGGAGTTTTATACAGAAATACCGCTGATGAGGACACCGATGCATTAGTCATTGACAGTGATGGGAATTTTTCGATCGCTGATGAAAGCCAAACGAGTGCTGAAAAATTACTGAGCAGCGGTGCTCAGCAAGTATTGTCATTTGGTCCTGTCTTAGTCGAAAATAGCAAAGTAGCCGTAAATGAAAGCACCGAAGTGGGGCAGTCCATGCAGAGCAACCCTAGAACAGCGATCGGGCAGATCTCAGCTTTGCATTATATAGTTATCGTCGCTGATGGAAGAACGAGTGCCAGTGAAGGACTCTCTCTCTATCAACTCGCTCAAGAATTTGCTGATCGAGGAGCAACGATCGCTTATAATCTAGACGGCGGCGGTTCATCTACTATGTGGTTTAATGGCGAGGTGGTGAATATTCCTACAGATGGCAGAAGCACCGGTGAACGATCAGTCAGTGATATCCTTTACTTTGGTTATTAGGAAAAAAAGTTTCCCCGGCTGCATCTATTCTAGAAAATTTTATGATAGTCGTTATCATAAAAACACCGCAATAGTAAGGAGCACTTTCTATGGATCATTGCTAAAACTAATGCCACAACAAAAATCAGCCGAGTTTATGCTCTCGGCTGATCTTTTTAAAAAACACGTTTGAATTTTTCACACACTACCTGCATTTCTTCCGTAAATTTTAACCGTCTTTGTTTTAATTCATTTTCAAAAAAAGCTTTGTGAACTCTTCGCCAATATTCCAAAGAACGATCCCCTTCTCCTTCTTGGAAAGCCTGTTCGGCACTGACTTGATTAAAAGGAAGGATCTCCACTTCAATAAGGCGAATGATACAGACCGGTTCTTCTTCGCTAGTCAAAATAACACTGTATTCTCCCACTTTAGGAATACTTTCTTTCTCCGATTCATAAAGCGGAAACGCAGAAGCAGTTGCCGTCTTGATTCCTCTGTTTACTAAATCGGCTAATTCATCCGCGATCGTCGAGCTTCCACCAAAAGACCAAGCTGAATAATCATTTACTGCCGCTTGATCTGATTTCTTTAAATTTTTATTTTGTGCTTTTCTATACTGTTCCCACATTAAGGCTGCTTTTAAATTCTCAACCATTTTTCACCTTTTCATCAATCTGTTTTTTTACTTTTTTTAGATTTCGACCGGTTTTGAACACAGGCAAGCGATTTATGCCTATCAGTCTGCGGCTATTGCTTCTACTTGGCGAATCGCGGCAGCTACTTTTTCTGGAGTGATTCCTTTTACTGCTAAGTTGAATGTCTCTTGCTCGCCAGCTGAAAATTCAGACAGCTGTGAAACGGCTTGCTCTGTATCTGTTGTGATTCCCAGAGTTCTAAAATTATAAGGAAATCCATTTTTTTGATAAAATGGCATTAATCTGGCCACTTCTTCTCCATCCCCAGTCGCGGCTAATTGAACTAATATCCCATAAGCTACCTTTACTCCATGCAAGATCTCGTGAGTTTCCGGTAAATAACTCATGGCATTATGGATCGCATGTGCTCCTGCCATCCGGCCGTACTCGCCAGCACAGCCTCCCACCATTCCAGCAACCGGGATCACCGATTCCACCACACGCTGAAAAGCTGCGGTCACTTTGCCATCATTGATATTTTCTAGAGCTTGTTGGGTATCTCTAAGAAGCACTTCATGTGTTTCCTTAGCGGCAGCCAGCCCCATTTTGACCATCACTGGTAATTCTTCTTTTTATAAATCACGTGTGATCGCTTCTGATTCATACCACTTGGCCAAAGTATCGCCGATTCCTCCGATAAAATAAGCCTTCGGTGAATTGGCCAATAAAGAAAGATCCATCAGCAATACATGAGCAGAACGCTTGTAGTAAGCCACTTTTTTAAAGGAATGATTGGGATAATAAACAGCCGCTAACGGAGTGGCAGCAGCACAAGTCCCTATTACGGTCGGGATCATTATGGTTTCAACATCTAAAAGATCCGCCGTTCCTTTTGCGGTGTCCAATGCTCTTCCGCCGCCGATTCCAATAATAACATCTGCATCAGAGGCTGATTTTGATAAGCGCAGCATATCTTCATCGCTGGAACTGCCATCATACTTTAAAATCGGAATATTCAAAGTATCAGGGAAAAATTGTTTAAAAGCACTCAAAGACTTTTCTCCTGAGATAATATAAGGATGGTCAAATCCTTCTAATTTTTCTGGTAAATACTTGAGAGCTCCCTCTTCGCAGATACATTGACCAGGACCCGGCCGAACCACTTGACTTAAACGCATATGTTTTTCCTTCCTTCAAATATAATTAAAACATTTTTATTATAACACTATTGTCACCAGATTATCAGAAAATTCTAAATAAATCACCTTTCATTACTTTTTTGAATAAAAAAACTTAAGATACAAATGCATCTTAAGCACTAAAATTCGGCTTCTCAAATCAGCTTTTGTTTATCAATCTGTTCATACGTATCCGTCGCATCTAAACATTTGTCCCAGATGATCACCTTTTGAGCATGAAAAGATTTTTGAACATCAATGATCCGCTGATTACTGCTTCCGCGAAACTGGAGCTTCAAATCGCGTTTGGATAATTCAAATCGGCCATCCACCAAGATATCCAGCTGACCCAACAGCTCAAGTTTATCCTCAGTTTCTTGTAATAATTCTTCATAAGTATAGCCCGACCAAGACCAGATATCTTTTGTATGACCAAATTCTTGGCGAATACGTCTCACTAGCTGTAAACAAACTTGTGTATTTAAAAAAGGTTCTCCGCCCAGAAGTGTCAGCCCCTGAACATAATCATGGCGCAAGTCGGCCATGATCCGCTCCTCAAGTTCGGCGGTATAAGGAGTTCCATAAAAAAAATTTTGAACCGCTTTATTAAAACAACCCTCACAGGCAAAGAGACATCCGCTGACATATAAACTGCAGCGAACTCCTTCACCATCAACAAAATTAAAAGGTTTGTAGTCTGCAATGTAATTTTGGCTATATTTATTTGATCGCCACTCTTTAG
>JAATEZ010000278.1 GCA_015655485.1 Lactobacillales bacterium
AAGTCAAAAATTACATCGATCACTCGCAAGATCAGGAGAAAAAAAAAGATGAAGATGCTGAATGAACGATCCTTTCTTTCTAAAGACGGCTCCGTTTTATTATTTGATGAAAAGGAAAAAGATCCAAGCCAAAATATACTGCCTTTTGCCTATACTGATGTTTTCTTAAATTGTGTCAGTGAGACAAAGAAAATAATCCTGCACTTTTGGGAGATGGAAGATCTGGTCATTCTGGGGATGAAAGATACCAGACTTCCTTTTTTGGATCGAGGACTTAAGAGTCTTCAAAAAGCGCGTTTCCACTATGTGGTTCGCAATGCCGGCGGTTCAGCCGTTGTTTGCGACCAGGGCGTTTTAAATGTTTCTTTTATTTTACCCGATTTGGCTCACACGATCTCGATCGATCAGGGCTATCAATTCATGTATCAATGGATTAAAGACAGTTTTGCCGACCTTACAAACAAGATCGAAGCTTATGAGATCTTCGACTCTTATTGCCCTGGCGAATACGACTTGAGTATCGGGGGACAAAAATTTGCCGGGATCGCTCAAAGAAGAGTTAAATCAGGGATCGCCCTCATGATTTATCTGGGAATCAATGGTCCTCAGGAAAAACGTTCGTTAGCGATCCGGGAATTTTACCAAGAGGGTCTGGGCGCTGACTATGCAGCAGATCAAACTTATCCTAAAATCCGTTTAAATGCTATGAGTACTCTCAGTGAGCTCTTAGGGATCCAGTTATCTGTCGAAGAGGTCAAAGAACGGCTTACTGCCTGCTTGACCCAAGTCTATCAGCTGGACTTTTCTCAAGAATCACTGAAAATTTTTTTAAAGTCTCCCAAAGGACAGGCACAAATGGACCATCAGATGAAACGGATGCTCACAAGAAATCAAATACTGGATAAAAACCAAGCTTAAGGAGGATCCCTATGTCAGTTCCTTATAAATATCAGATTTTACCTATTGAAAAAGTCTTTCGTGATACAGTTCATAACTATATTCATGTTCAGCATCAAGTGATCCTTGATTTGATCAACTCCAAAGAGTTTCAGCGGCTGCGCCGCATCAAACAATTAGGCACGACTTCTTTTACTTTTCATGGAGGGGAACATAGCCGTTTCACTCATTCACTTGGTGTTTACGAGGTTTCCAGACGGATCTGCGATATTTTTGTGCGTAATTTTTCGACAGAACAATTGGGAATAAAAGATGGCTGGGATGATCAAGAACGCTTAGTCACCTTATGCGCTGCTCTGCTTCATGATGTTGGTCACGGCCCTTATTCACATACCTTTGAACATATATTCCACACTGATCATGAGGAAATAACGGCTAAAATCATTACTTCGCCTGAAACAGAGATTTTTCAAATATTAAACCGCGTCGAAACCGGTTTTCCTGCCAAAGTTGCCAGTGTGATTTTAAAAAACTATCCCAATCCGCAGGTTGTCCAGATGATCTCCAGCCAAATCGACGCTGATCGAATGGATTACCTTTTACGGGATGCTTATTTTACCGGAACACAATACGGCACTTTTGATCTTACTCGTATTTTACGCGTGATACGTCCTTATGCCGGCGGGATCGCTTTTCAAATGAACGGGATGCATGCTGTTGAAGATTATATTGTCAGCCGCTATCAGATGTATATGCAAGTGTATTTTCATCCGGTATCGCGAGGAATGGAAGTCATTCTTGATCATTTGCTAAAGAGAGCCAAAGAGCTTTTTCGAAAAAATCAAACAGATTTTCTTTGCCATTCCCAATTGCTTGTCCCTTTCTTAAGAGAGGATCATACACTGCAAGATTATTTAAAACTAGATGACGGTGTTTTAAACACTTGCTTTATTCAATGGCAGCAGATCAATGATGAGATTTTGAGTGATTTAGCCCGCAGGTTCTTGGACCGCAAACCCCTTAAGTCTGTTTTATTCAACAGTACAACTGATTTAGACATTTTAAATGATTTACGCAGAATCATCGAAAAAGTAGGCTACGATCCGGATTATTATACCGCAACAAATCGTACTTATGATCTTCCCTACGATTTTTATCGGCCGAACAGCGCCTCTCATCGGACTCAAATCGAATTGATCCAAAAAGACGGCGAACTGGTAGAGTTATCTAAAGCCAGTAATTTAGTCGCCGCTCTGGCTGGTCAATCGCAAGGAGATGAACGCTTTTATTTTCCTAAAGAAATGGTCAATGAAAAACAAGAACAGCAGCGATCGATTTTTGAAACCAGTTATCAGGAATTTCGCAAATACTTTGTTAATGGTGCGATCATTCACCCTTGATTTTACCCGGTGCAAACCAACGAAACTTTGGAAAAAGGAGCTTTTACCTTATGTCAATTAAATTAGTCGCTATCGATATCGATGGAACTTTAGTCAATGATCAAAAGAAAATCAGCCCATTTGTAAAAGAAGCCATTATGGAAGCAAGAACGCAAGGGGTAAAAATTGTTTTATGTACAGGGCGTCCTACGATTGGAGTCTATCCCTATTTAAAAGAGCTGGATCTGATCGGCTCGGAAGAATATGTTATTGCATATAATGGGGCACTTGTTCAAACCACTGATGGAGAAAAAACACTAGTCAGTTACACTCTGGATCATGAAAATTATTTAGAGATCGAAGCTCTCTCGCGTACAGTCGGCAGTCATCTGCATACATTGGATCATGAACATTTATATACCGCGAATCGAGATATCAGTGAATTTACCGTGTTCGAATCTTTTTTAACTAAAATGCCTTTATTTTATCGGCCAGTTTCGGAAATGAGCGAAAATCTTTCTATCATAAAGATGATGATGATCGATAAACCAGAAATTCTGGATACCGCGATTTCTCAACTGCCCGGCTGGTTCTTCGAAAAATATGCCACGGCTAAAAGTGAGCCGTTTTATTTTGAAATCGTCAATAAAAACGCAAGTAAAGGCAATGCTTTAGCTTCGCTTGCCCAAACTCTGGATATAAAGGTTGATGAAGTCATGGCACTTGGTGATAACGAAAACGACCTGAGTATGATCCAATACGCCGGAACTGGAGTTGCTATGGGAAATGCCGTTCCTTCTGTAAAACAGGCCGCAAAGGATATCACGAAAACAAACGAACAGGATGGTGTGGCTTTCGCTCTAAAAAAATACCTGAAAAAGTAACCGAAAATTTACAAAAGCAGCTGTTTCGGAAAAAGATAAAAATAGCCAGAAAACAGCTTCTCCTATTTTCTGGCTATTCTCATCTTTTTCTTGAAGCTGAACACTTATGACTCACCCTCTTTTTTGCCTTGTGCATGAAAAAACTTATTTAATTATTTTTTGCCATTCTGTTATTGCCCAACGATGGCTGCCTCGTTTCAATTTCCCTTTAGCTTCACTGATCTTAAACCAAATAAGTTGATTAAAATCTTCAATAGGTGTTCCTTTTTTCAGCCAGGAAATGGAAGTATAAAAATGAGCCGGATGATAATAATAAGTTTTCCGATGACGTGAATAAAAATAATCGATAGCTTCACCTAAATAAGAACCTAATTTGATTTCAAAACCTAATTCTTCCAATACCTCTCGATGAATGGTTTCCTCTTTGGTTTCTCCCTGCTCAATTTCTCCTCCCGGAAGAAAAAAAGCCCCATTCGGTGCCTGTACCAACAAAATCTCCTGATTTTTATTCCTGGCTACAATGACATAGGCTCCATTTCTAGTCTCATAAGTTTGATTTTTTACTTTTTCGCCGAATTTGGGCACTTCCATAATTATTCTCCCTTTTATTTTTCCTTCTATTGTAACGGAAAAACCCGGGTCACTTCAATACTTTAAAAAAATATTTTTCATATCGTGGCTTGAAACCGGTGACTTCTCTATAAATATGGTAAAATAATGTCATCAAATGAAAAAGGATGAGATAACAATGAAGATGGCACATACTTGTATTCGCGTCAAAGATTTAGAAGCTTCCTTAACATTTTATCAACAAGCTCTGGGTTTTATAGAAAATCGCCGCAAAGATTTTCCTGAAAATAAGTTTACTTTGGTTTATCTGGCCTTTCCAAATGATGGCTACGAATTAGAACTGACCTATAACTACGGTCATGATCCCTATGAGCTTGGAAATGGTTATGGACATATCGCTGTTGCTGTAGAAAATCTAGAAGCATTGCACGACGAACACAAGGCAGCAAAATATAACATAACCGATCTAAAAGGCTTGCCCGGCACAGCGCCCTCCTATTACTTCATCACCGATCCCGATGGATACAAAATAGAAATAATAAGAAAAGCTGAATGAGGTATATCTGACCTTGAGCCATAGGAAAAGAA
>JAATEZ010000441.1 GCA_015655485.1 Lactobacillales bacterium
CAGGTCTATCGGCAAAAAGATAAATTTCGTATGAATCAACCAGCGATTCATGCTTCATTTGCTATTTTGCTCAAGACCTGGGCGCCTCATTCAGCTTTTATTGTCTGGCTTCATGAGGCAGGTCTATCGGCAAAAAGATAAATTTCGTATGAATCAACCAGCGATTCATGCTTCATTTGCTATTTTGCTCAAGACCTGGGCGCCTCATTCAGCTTTTATGATAATATTAAGGAATTTTCAATTTTTTTGTGGTAAAATTAGCTTCATAGGTATTTTGAGTCAAAAAATGAATGAATGGAATTCAAAGGAGTTTTTCGTATGGAAAAAACATATCATGTTGCTGTAGTTGGTGCTACAGGAGCTGTCGGGGCCAAGATGATCGAGATGTTGGAGACTAGTTCTTTACCTATTGAAAGTGTCAAATTACTGGCTTCAAAACGATCTAAAGGGAAGAAACTAGCTTTTAAAAATAAATTGTTGACAGTGGAAGAACTTGTTCCGGATTCTTTTAAAGGCATAGATATTGCCTTGTTTAGTGCCGGTGGGAGCATTTCTAAAAAATTTGCCCCGGAGGCAGTCAAAAGAGGGGCAGTAGTAGTAGATAATACGAGTGCATTTCGGATGGATCCGGAAGTTCCGCTAGTCGTTCCCGAAGTGAATGAAAGTGCCTTACATAGTCATCATGGTATTATTGCAAATCCCAATTGTTCAACGATCCAGATGATGGTGGCCTTGGATCCGATTCGGCAGGCTTATGGATTAGATCGAATCATTGTTTCTACTTATCAAGCAGTCAGCGGGGCTGGAATGTCAGCGATCAAAGAATTAAAAGAGCAATTGCAGGATATGCTTGATGGCAAGCAGCCTGAAGATTTAACTGCAAATATCTTGCCTTGCGGTAGTGACGCAAAGCATTACCCGTTGGCTTTTAACGCTCTGCCGCAAATCGACGTGTTTAGTGATGAAGACTACACCTATGAAGAGTGGAAAATGGTCAATGAAACAAAGAAGATCATGTCGGATAATCAAATCAAGGTTGCTGCTACTTGTGTGAGGATCCCCGTGCTTCAGGGACATTCTGAGTCAATTTATATAGAAGTAAAAGATAGTTCGGCCACTGTTCGCAGTATTCAGGATTTGTTATTGCAAGCTCCAGGAGTTGTTTTACAGGATGATCCGTCGGAACAAATTTATCCGCAGGCACTGAATTCTGTGAATAAAAAAGAAACATTTGTCGGTCGTATTCGTCGAGATCTGGATGTAAATAATGGGTTTCATATGTGGGTCGTATCAGATAATTTGTTGAAAGGAGCGGCTTGGAATTCTGTTCAAATCGCTGAAAGTCTGCACCGATTGGGTTTAGTCCGAGTAAATTAATGAAAAAGGAGATAGAAGAATGCAATTAAATGAAGCAACGATCATTACGGCAATGGTCACCCCTTTTGATAAAAAAGGGAATATCGACTTTGATAAATTGCCTGCACTTGTGGAACACTTATTGAGTCATCATACAGAAGGCTTAGTTATTGCAGGTACGACAGGCGAATCGCCAACCTTGACACATGATGAGGAAATGAAATTATTCCATGAAATGATTCGGCTTGTGGATGGACGTGTGCCGCTTATTTGTGGAGTTGGGACCAATGACACTCGCGACACGATCCAATTTGTTCAAGAAGTGGCAAAAATAGACGGGATCGCAGCGGGACTCTGTGTAGTTCCTTATTATAATAAGCCAAATCAAGAGGGGCTTTATCAACATTATAAAGCTATTTCAGAAGCAAGTGATTTGCCGATCCTTATTTATAACATTCCTTCCAGGTCCATTGTCAGCTTGACCGTTGAAACGGTCATCCGCTTGGCAAAGCTGCCAAATATTGTAGGGATCAAGGAGTGTACCGGACTGGATCATATTGCTCTGATCCGTGAACATACAGATCCGGATTTTATGATTTTTACTGGAGAAGATAAATTAGCTTTTTACAGTAAATTGATTGGGGCTCAAGGGGTGATCTCGGTGGTCAGTCATGTGCTTGGTGATGATCTGGCTAAGATGTATCAGTCGATTGATGAAAAAGACATTGAGCAGGCTGCGGCGATCCAGCGGAAAATCTTGCCAAAAATCGATCAGCTTTTTTCGGTTCCCTCTCCTGCGCCGATCAAGGCAGCTTTAAATCATATTGGAGTCCAGGTTGGCGGTCTGCGGCTACCTCTTGTTGCTTGCACACCTGAAGAAAAAGAACGTATTTTAGCGATAGTTGAGAAATAAGAGGAATTCATTCGAGGTGAAAAAATGAGTAACATCAAAATTATTCCGCTTGGCGGTGTACGTGAAAATGGTAAAAATATGTACGTTGTCGAAGTGGATGGAGAAATATTTGTACTGGACTGCGGTTTAAAATATCCAGAAAATGAATTGCTGGGAATTGACGTAGTGATTCCCGATTTTACCTATTTAGAAGATAATATCGAGCGGGTGGCAGGAGTCTTTCTGACTCATGGCCGTGCGGATGCGATCGGAGCTTTACCCTATCTTCTGGAAAAATTTGATCTGCCTGTATTCGGAACGGAATTAACGATCGAACTGGCGAAGCTTAATGTAAACAGCCATCCGGAAACAATCAGTAATGCAGATTTCCATATTGTCAATGAACATACTGAAATTGAGTTTGAGCATGCGACGATCAGTTTCTTTAAAACGACTCACACGATTCCAGAGTCTGTCGGGATCGCTATTAAAACTGCTGAAGGAACGATTGTGTATACTGGTGATTTCAAATTTGACACAAGTGCTGTTCCTATGTTTCAAACGGATTTTGGCCGCTTGGCTGAAATTGGAAAAGAAGGTGTGCTGGCTTTATTGAGCGATTCTTCTAATGCCGAAAATCCGATCCAGATCGCTTCAGAAAGACAAATCGCTGAAGAGGTTTTAGATACTTTGCGTTATTGGGATGGACGAATCATTGTAGCCTGTGTAGCAAGCAATTTGCTTAGAGTGCAGCAAGTTCTGGACGCTGCCTATCATTCGCAAAGAAAAGTAGTCTTAACAGGTCATGATTTGGAAATGGTGATCAAAACGGCTATGAAATTGGAAAAATTGCAGATTCCTAGTGAAGATTTGATTATTTCAATTAAAGAAATGAAAAAATATGCTCCGGAAGAATTGTTGATCCTTGAGACCGGAAAGATGGGCGAGCCGATAAAGTCTTTGCAGAAAATGGCCACCGGCCGTCACCGTGTAGTAAACATCCAAGAGGGTGATCTGGTTTATATCACGACCACTCCTTCTACAGCGATGGAAACAACTGTAGCCAAAACGGAAGATATGGTTTATCGGGCAGGTGGTACGGTAAAACAAATTTCTGATAATCTTCGTGTTTCGGGTCATGGCAATCAAAATGATTTGAAATTAATGATCAATTTTATGAAACCTAAGTATTTTATTCCTATTCAAGGCGAATATCGAATGTTGGACGCTCATGCTGATCTGGCTGAGGAGGTCGGTATCCCTGCTAAAAATATTTTTGTTACTGGTCGTGGCGATGTTGTCGAGTATGACAAAGGAACTATGCGTTTGGCAGGAAGTGTGTCTGCTAATAATATTATGATCGATGGGTTGGGTGTAGGCGATATCGGTAATATTGTTCTGCGTGATCGGAAAGCTTTAGCAGATGATGGAATTTTTGTTATCGCTGTAACCATCAGCAGAAAAGAAAAAAGAATCGTCTCTGCGCCGCAGATCACGTCGCGCGGATTCGTTTATGTAAAGGACAGTCAAGATCTTTTAGAAGAAAGCAGTCGGATCGTCGTTGAGATCATCGAAAAGAATCTTGAAAAAAGTGATTTTGAATGGAGCAAATTAAAACAGGAAATACGGGATCAATTAAGTCGTTATTTATTTTAACAAACAAAAAGACGGCCAGTCATTTTACCTGTCATTATGGAAGTAAGTCAACGGAAAAAAGCAAGAAGTTAGTTTTGTTTTCTGAGAAAAATCACTGATTAGCGGCCTAAAGATAATTTTGTAAAGGGAAAAGAGGATTCTTTTCTAGACTTTCTAATTTATTTAAAAAAGTTGGGATTTATTTTAATGACTGTCCTGATTTTTCTAAAAGAGCTTGGCTGAATATAGTCAGGCTCTTTTTCTGATCAGTTGTGTCTTAACTGTTATAATCATGAAAATAATCTGTTAATAGAAAGCAGGAATTATGAATGGAAACAAAAAATTTTCAAAAGAATCCCATTGTACAAAAACATCGCTGGGTCATCTTGATCGCGGTAGGCTTATTTACTTTCATGTCTACGTTAGACAGCAGTATTGTAAATATAGCTTTACCTACCATTTCAAAAGATATCCATGCGCCGATGAATCAGGCTACCTGGATGGTTTCCGTTTATTTAATGGTTGTTTGTGCTTGCTTACTGTTGTTTGGCAAAATTGGGGACAGTTATGGAAAAATCAAAGTGTTTAAAATTGGAACTTTCATTTTCATATTAGGGTCCTTTTTATGCGGAATTCCGCACTCCCTGGAATTCTTGCTTTTTGCCCGTACAGTCCAAGCTGTTGGCGCAAGTATGACCATGTCAACGAATACTGGGATCATTACGGAAGTTTTTCCACTACATGAGCGCGGCAAGGCATTAGGATTGATTGGTTCTTTTGTATCTTTGGGCTCGATCGCCGGGCCAGGAATAGGCGGTCTGATTCTGTCCAAGTTCACCTGGTCTTATATTTTTTGGATCAATGTACCGGTTGGGATCTTTACTATTATTTTAGGAATGCTTTTTCTGCCAAATGATGTTTTAAAGTCAAAAAAGAAAATAGATTTAACTGGGTTTATCAGTTTTGCCTTTTTTATTTTGACCTTATTCGGAGGGATTTTTATTGGGCAGGAGATCGGCTTTGCCAAGCCGCTTAGTTTGGGCTTGTTTTTACTGGCATTTATTAGTTTTATGATTTTCTTTTCTTTGGAAAGAAAAAATGTCAATGCTTTAGTCAGTTTTAAACTATTCAAAAATAAAATGTTTACGATAA
Source organism: Lactobacillales bacterium (assembly GCA_015655485.1). GTDB lineage: Bacteria > Bacillota > Bacilli > Lactobacillales > Vagococcaceae > JAATEZ01. The sequence goes on from JAATEZ010000441.1 coordinate 5,036, forward strand.
GCTTGCTTACAGCAATGATGATTTTTGCAACTAATTTTTTTAGTAATGTTATTTTTCCTTATTATTTGCAGGATGCGAAAGCTTATTCAGCCAGCTTTTCAGGATTATTGATGATGGTCTTTCCAGTTGTTATGATGGTGGGAGCACCGTTCAGCGGCGCATTATCAGATAAAATCGGTCCAAACAGTTTGACTTTAGTAGGGTTGATTTTACTGACAGTCAGTCAATTTTTCTTTATTTTCTTGAATCTTGGCAGTTCGCTGATTTATTTTGTTTTTTTGACCGCTTGTATGGGATTGGGAAATGCTTTGTTTCAGGCACCGAACAATACGATCGTCATGAGTTGTGTGGAGAAAAAAGATTTAGGAGTCGCAGGGAGTCTGAATTCATTGGCAAGGAATTTTGGAATGGTCGTGGGAATCGCTTTGTCGACTACTATTCTTTATCAAGCGATGAGCTGGAAAATGGGAGAAAAAGTTACGACCTATATTGAAAGTCGACCAGATGTTTTTATTTATGGGATGAATAGCGCTTTTTTAGGATCTTTTACGATTTGCATGATCGCCACATTTTTGACAGGTTATCGTTTGTTCAAAAATAGTAAGAAAGTTCAGGATGGAGTAAAATGATTATAGAATAGTTGTTTATTTTTACAACTAAAAAGGGGTTTTTCTTCTGTACTAGAATAGCAGATATAACTGTTATATAAAAACGATTCTAATTCTTTGTTTTTTCGGCCGTTTCACGCTATGATTGATTTGATTGATACAGAAATAGAAAACTATTATCAAATAGATCAATGTCAGTAAAAGAAAAACATTTTTTCTGAGTTTCTTATTGTTGAGTTTTTCGTAATAGATGGGCAATTTGAGTAGGGATCATTCTGGATTAGATAGTTCATATCGGAATGAATTTTGGAAGCGAAAATCTTTTTACTAATAAGTTGAATGACTGGAATTTGGTCCATGAGCCTAGGTTTTCGGTCATCATTCAAGAAAAATTCACTATGGCTCGAGGTCCGACAAGTCTCACTCAGCTTTTCATATCTTATCTATAAAGGGGAAAACGTTATGGCGACAAAGCATGATCAAATTTTAAGTTATATTGAAACCTTGCCTGTAGGTGAACGTATCTCTGTTCGAACCATTGCTAAAAATTTAGGAGTGAGCGAGGGGACCGCTTATCGAGCGATCAAAGATGCTGAAAATATTGGTTTGGTTTCCACTATTCAAAGAGTGGGCACGATCCGTATCGAACGGAAAATGAAAGAAAATATTGAA
>JAATEZ010000303.1 GCA_015655485.1 Lactobacillales bacterium
GAGCAGCTGACTCTTAATCAGCGGGTCGCGGGTTCGAGCCCCTCACAGCCCATAAACATGAAAGCAGCAGTGAAAAATCAATTATATGGTTTTTCACTGCTGTTTTTATACACCTAAAAGCTTTATAATGGTCTTAGGCACGATCGTATTTTCCTTTCTTCGGACTGTTTTATCAAGAAAAAAGATGAAAAACCAAAGGAGCAATAGAATATGAAAAAAATATTGATCATTGGCGGCACAGGCACTATTTCAACCCCTATTACTAAAATACTATCCAACAAAGAAGACGTCCAACTCTTTATATTAAATCGCGGCCAGCATCCACAAGTTTTGAAACAATCGATCACTTATTTAAAAGGGGATATCAACCACTTTGAAGAAATTCAAACGCTTCTAGACAACTATCAATTTGATGTCGTTTGTAATTTTATTATTTTTTCTAGAGAACAAGCCGAGATCAATTGGAAACTATTCAACGGAAAAACAAAACAATTTATCCATATCAGTACGGCCGCAGTCTATGACCATGAGAACCACTGCGTACTTGATGAAAACACACCGATGGGCAATCGATACAGCGAATATGGAAGAAATAAGGAAAGCGTCGAAAATTATTTCAATACTTTATACCGAGAAAAAAACTTTCCGGTGACCATCGTTCGACCTTCGCAAACTTATTCCCGAGACCGTATTCCCTTGAGCGTAAAGGGAAAAAATTGCTGGTCAGTTATCGATCGCATGCTAAAAGGAAAACAAGTTATCGTTCATGGCGATGGGCAGTCTATTTGGGCAAGCACCCATGCGGATGATTTTGCCAGGGCCTTCATCGGACTGATCAACAATAAAAAGACAATAGGCGAAACTTACCAGATCGTTAATGAAAATCCTCATACTTGGGATATGATTTATCAGACACTTGCCGACTTATTAGGAGTTTCCTATAAACCAGTTTATATTCCCAGCAGCCTGCTAAAGAATTCACAAAAATATGATTTGTTGACTGCATTTATGGGTGATAAACAATATTCTTGTCTTTTTGATACGTCCAAAATCAAGCAGGCCGTTCCTGATTTGAAATGGACGATCGATTATAAAACCGGCCTGAAAATGTATCTGGACTATATGGAGCAGCATCCGGAATCAAAGCAAACGGATGATGAATTCGATGAATGGTGTGATGACTTGATAAAAAAATATCTCGAATTATCAAGGAAGCTTACAGCAATCCTTTGACCGCTCAGTAAACAAAAAAATCAGCCGGCTATACTCGTATACGGCTGTTTTTTTGTTATTTAATGGAATAAATAAAGAACAACCTTTTTTTAAATACGGATCCGGCGATTTATTTAGCCAGCTTTTTTTGACTTGGTCCGGCATACTCAAGCCTACCTTTATTTTTTTAAAAGATAGCAGATCTTATCTTTCTTTTTGCTCATAAAAAAGCTACAATATTGTTTGTATTGTTTCTATTATTAAATAATGGAGGGATAAAAATGGATTTAAAAAAAATGGTTGGAATTGAGGCGGCAAAATCTGTCCAAACAGGCATGATCGTCGGTCTGGGTACCGGTTCCACCGCATTTTATATGGTTGAAGAAGTAGGACGCAGGATCAAGGAAGAGAACTTAAAAATCGTCGGAGTCACCACATCAAAAAAGACCGAAGCACAGGCCATTGAACTGGGTATTCCGCTAAAAAGTATCGATGAAGTGCCATACGTGGACTTGACCATCGATGGTGCCGATGAGATCTCCAGCGATTTCCATGGAATAAAGGGCGGCGGCGCTGCTTTACTTTTCGAAAAAATCGTGGCTAGTTATTCAAAAGAAATCATTTGGATCGTGGATGCTTCGAAAATGGTGAAACAACTCGGAAAGTTCCCGCTTCCGGTAGAAGTCGTTCCCTATGGCAGTCAGCAATTGCTGCGACTATTTGAAGAAAAAGAGATGCATCCTGTCTTAAGAAAAAATCTGACTAATGATAAAACTTTAGTGACCGATGGCGGACACTATATCATCGATTTACATTTAGACTCGATTCCTGATCCCCTTGCATTAGGGACTTGGTTAGATTCCACGGTAGGCGTGGTCGAGCATGGTTTATTTTTAAGTATGGTGAATAAAGTCATCGTAGGCTATAATGACGGCCCGAAAATTCTAGAGGTCAAATAATCTTGTTCTCAATCAAACAAATCAAAAAAAAAGATAAGTTAAATATTAAAAAGGAGTTTTTTTTCGTATGTATACACCAGAAGAAATTATGGATATTTCGATTCAAATGGGCATTAAAAAGGTTCATAAACCATTACGCTCCAAGCTCATTCTTGGCTTCATCGGCGGTGCAATGATCTCATTGGGTTACTTGACTTATATCCGAGTCGTCTCATCTGTGGCGGATCAACTTGGAAGCCTGGCCAGTTTCATTGGAGCTAGCGTTTTTCCGATTGGACTGATCGTTATCCTATTGGGCGGCGGAGAGCTGATCACCGGAAATATGATGGCTGTTTCAATTTCTTATTTAGATAAAAAGGTTTCTCTTAGCGAACTGGCAAAAAACTGGCTGATCATTACTTTAGCAAACTGTGTCGGAGCTTTATTCGTTGCCTATGTTTTCGGTCATGTTGTCGGGTTGAC
>JAATEZ010000283.1 GCA_015655485.1 Lactobacillales bacterium
TTCAGCTTTTCTTATGATCCGGCTGCATGAGGCAGGCTTTTTCGGCAATAGATCAAGATAAAATTTGCGATAAAAAGCCTCGCTGTCATTTTTCTTTTCCTATTGCTCAAAGCCTGACATGCCTCATTTCGGCTTTTCTTTATACTCGGCTGTAATTTTTTACTTCGGCGACGATGCTGTCTATGAATAGATTTAATTCCATCGCTTCGGTTTCTTTACTGTGGTAATGTCGAACACTGACTGTTGCATCCATCATTTCTTTATCACCTACAACCAGCTGATAAGGAACTTTCATTGTCTGAGAAGAACGGATCTTATACCCCATTTTTTCATTCCGTTCATCGACTTCTACTCTTATTCCTTGTGCTGCCAGTCTTTCTTTCACTTCATTGGCATAATCCAGATGGTGTTCACTGCTGACTGGAATGACCGTTGCTTGAACAGGTGCCAGCCAAGTTGGAAAAGCTCCTTTATAAGTCTCGATCAGGTAAGCTACGAATCTCTCCATAGTAGATAATAGACCGCGATGGATAACGACGGGTCGATGAGTATTTTCGCCATCTTCACCTACATAAGTTAAGTCAAATCGTTCAGGTAAAAGGAAGTCTAATTGAATAGTAGACAAAGTTTCCTCCATCCCAATGGCAGTTTTTACTTGAATATCAAGCTTAGGACCATAAAACGCCGCTTCTCCTTTGGCTTCTACATAGTCTAAACCAAATTCATCCATCGCTTCTTTTAGCATAGCCTGAGCTTTTTCCCACATCACATCATCATCATAGTATTTTTCAGTATTATCTGGATCGCGATAACTTAAGCGGAAGGAATAATCTGTGATATTAAAATCTTTGTAAACTTCTGTCATTAACTCTAAACAGCGTTTAAATTCTTCTTTGATTTGATCCGGACGAACAAAAATATGAGAATCATTTAGAGCCATTTGACGAACCCGCTGCAATCCTGAAAGCGAACCGCTCTTTTCATAACGAAATTGATTGGCCACCTCAGCGATCCGAATAGGAAATTCGCGATAACTATGAATTTTATTTTTATAAATCATCATGTGGTGCGGACAATTCATCGGGCGCAAAACCAGCATATCTCCATCGCCCAGATCCATTGGCGGGAACATATCATCATGATAATGATCCCAATGCCCCGAGGTTTTGTAAAGATTCACATTAGCCAGTACTGGTGTATAGACGTGCTGATAACCGAGGGAGATCTCTTTATCTACCACGTAACGTTCAATGATTCTGCGGATAGTGGCGCCTTTTGGCAGCCAAAATGGCAGTCCTGCACCGACTTCAGGGGAAATCATGAATAAATCCAATTCTTTTCCTAATTTTCGATGATCTCTTTCCTTTGCTTCTTCTCTCATACGTAAATATTCTTTTAAATCATTTTTATCAAAAAAGGCTGTCCCATAGATCCGCTGCATCATTTGGTTGTTTGAGTTCCCGCGCCAATAGGCTCCCGCAACCGACAACAATTTGAAAATTTGGATCCTTCCTGTTGACGGAACATGAACTCCGCGGCATAAATCCACAAAATCTCCTTGATCATAAACAGTGATCTCTTCTTCCGCCGGCAAATCAGTTATCAATTCCACCTTATAGGGATCCTCCTTGAATAATTCTAACGCTTCCGCTTTAGTGACAACTTTACGAACGATAGAATTATTTTCTTTTACAATTTTCATCATTTCTGCTTCTATTAATGGCAGATTCTCTTCTGTTACCGGATTTTCCCCATTATCTGTATCGTAGTAAAATCCATTTTCAATGGCCGGTCCTACACCAAAATGAATATTGGGATACAGTCGGCGTAAAGCATTAGCCATTAAATGAGCGGCGGAGTGGCGCAAGATGCCCAAGGCGTCTTTATGATCTGGGGTCACGATCTCGATAGTCCCGTCAGTTGTTAAAGGTCTGGATAAATCCACTAAAGAATCATTGAACTTTCCTGCTAAAGCTTTCTTGGCTAAACTATTGCTGATGCTTTTAGCGATTTCCAAAGTAGTAGTTTCAGTTGGAAAACTTTTCTTTGCTCCATCTGGAAAAGTGATTTGAATCTCTGACATATAATATTCCTCCTCAAATTTTTTACGAAAAAAAAGCCCTGAACAACTATTTGTAATAGCTGATCAGGACGAATCGACTCGTGGTTCCACCTAACATTTAGAATATAAATATTCCCTCAAAAAAATAACGGTTTTTTAGCCGGCTTCAGTTTCAACTGAGCATTTCAAAAGTGGTCATCCCCTGCACTTATCTGGAAAACTCTCAGCTGTAATTTTCCTCTCTACAATAGACAGTAAACAAGTTCAGTTATCTTTCTCAACAATTTTTATAACAAATCTATTTAATCACGAATAGCCTCAGAAA
>JAATEZ010000187.1 GCA_015655485.1 Lactobacillales bacterium
TTCAGCTTTTCTGTGTCCGGCTTCAAGAGGCCGGCTTATCGGCAATAGTGCAAGCAAAAATTCACGATGCGGGTCATCGTTACAATTTTTCTTTTGCTATTGCTCAAAGCCTAAGCTGCCTCATTCAGCTTTTATAATAGTAAAAATGTGAGCAATTTATTTAAAAATCGATTATACTTATATTTAACTAATTTTAATAGGGGAGGTATTTATTTGGTTGAGCGATTACGTCATTCAAAACTATTTTTTTGGTCTGTAGAATTATTGGTACTGGCTGCTTTGATTTTAGTTTCAACTAAAATCAGTTTTATTTTTTCACCGATCGCTACGTTTTTTTCGACTTTGTTTGCGCCGATATTGATTGCGGGATTTTTGTTTTATATGCTTAATCCGCTAGTCCGTCTGATCACAAAGACAGGCTTGTCGCGGAATAAATCGATATTGATCGTATTTCTTATTTTGATTTTGATTTTGGTTCTGCTTTTTGTTGGTGTCATTCCTAATTTAGTGGAGCAAATTGCGCAGTTGGCAAGCAATGTTCCTTCTTTTGTAAAAACAGTTGAAAGCTGGATCAATCAGCTGATGAAGCATCCTTTGCTTAAAAATGTGGACATTGAAGCCTATTTAAATAAACTTGACATCTCATTTGGAACGATTTTAAAACAATTTGTCAGCGGATTGTCTTCCAGTTTGGGTTCTATTGTTTCTGGCGTTGCCAACACGACTGTGGTCATTGTGACTGTCCCGTTTATTCTCTTTTATATGCTGAAAGATGGTCATCGGCTGCTGCCTGCACTGGGGAAATTTATGCCGGACAAACATAAGAGCGAGGTCAATGAATTGCTGCATAAAATGAGCGACACGATCTCTTCCTATATAAGCGGTCAGGCAATCGAATGTTTGTTTGTCGGGACCTTTACTTTTATTGGTTATTGGATCATTGGGATTGATTATGCTTTCCTTTTTGGCGTGATCGCCGGGTTGACAAATATGATCCCTTATCTGGGTCCTTATATCGGTTTAGCTCCGGCAGTGATGGTAACAGTATTCAATTCGCCTGTAAAAGCTTTGATCGCTTGTGTGGTGGTATTAGTTGTTCAACAAATAGATGGGAATATCATTTATCCAAACGTTATTGGAAAAAGTCTGGATATCCATCCGCTGACTATTATTTTAATATTGCTGGTTGCCGGCAATATTGCGGGATTATTGGGAATGATTCTGGGTGTTCCGTTTTATGCAGTATGCAAAACAATTTTTATTTATGTTTTTGATATCATGAAATTGAATAAGTCAGAAGAAAAAAAAGAACCTGCCGAAGATAAAGTTGAATGAATCAGGGATTGTATTGAATTTAGATAGTGAATGTGTTACGATTTTAGCGTGACACAATAAGCGGTGATAAAACCTTAAGGAGAGAATGCACTATGAGCGGCGACCCGGAGAGTCAGTCGATAATTGGTCAGATCATATTACTGGTGGTACTTACGTTAATAAATGCTTTTTTTGCAGCTGCTGAGATCGCAGTGGTTTCATTGAACAAAAGCCGAATGGATCAAAAAGCTGAACAAGGCGATAAAAAAGCACAAAGATTAGTTGTTTTGTTGAAGGATACAGGAAACTTTCTTTCAACTATCCAAGTAGGTATCACGTTAGTAAACATTTTATCTGGAGCTTCTTTAGCAGATAATTTGTCGGCACATCTAGCTCCTGTTTTTGGAGATGCAGCATGGGCTGGCCAAGTATCAAAAATTTTGATTCTCGCATTATTAACGTATATTTCCATTGTATTTGGAGAATTATATCCAAAAAGGATAGCTTTGAATAGAACAGAGCAAGTAGCAGGAGCAGCCGTTGGGCCGATCCAAACTATCGGTTTTATCATGAGACCATTTGTCTGGTTGTTATCCGCGTCTACGGATCTATTAGCTAAGCTTACCCCAATGAAATTTGATGATGACGATAATCGGATGACTCGGGATGAAATGCGGTACATGTTGGAAAATGAAGGAGTTCTGGATTCTAGTGAGCTTGAGATGGTCCAGGGCGTGTTTTCACTGGACACGAAAGTTGCCCGCGAAGTCATGGTGCCCAGGACGGATGCTTTTATGATCAACATCCATGATTCTGTTCAGGATAATATTGATACAGTTTTATCAGAAAATTATTCGCGGATCCCGGTCTATGATGATGATCGAGATAAGGTGATCGGTGTTTTGCATGTAAAAAATCTGCTGAAAGCTGCTCGAAAAATCGGATTTGAAAATGTCACGATCCAATCGATCATCCAAGAACCCTTATTTGTTCCTGAAACGATCTTTATTGATGACTTGCTGTATGAGCTGAAAAAAACACAAAATCAGATGGCAATTCTTTTAGATGAATATGGCGGTGTAGTCGGGATCGCTACTCTGGAAGATCTGTTAGAAGAAATAGTAGGCGAAATCGATGATGAATCAGATGAAGTCAGCAAGCTGTATGCAAAAATTGATGATCATACTTATCTGATCCAGGGCAAGATGCTGATTGAAGAGTTTAATGAAGAATTTAATACGAAGCTTGATATGGATGATGTAGATACGATGGCTGGTTATTTGATCACTGCGTTAGGAATGATTCCGGAAGAAAATGAGAAACGTTCGTACGATGTGGATAATCTGACTTTGATCACTGAAAAAACCGAAGGCACCAGATTACTGGTTTTGAAAGTTATTTTCCATGAAGAACCTGAGGAACCTGAAGAGCCGGAGGAAGAACATCGATTATTCCATAAAGACAGGTCGGAGAATGATAAAAATCATGATTCAAGTGAAGAAGAAAAATGAATTTCTGTTAAAAAAGCCGAATATTAAAGAGGCTGAGTCAAGAGTGTTCAGCTTCGAGAAATAAAACGAACTATCCAGAAATAGTGAGTGGCTTTTTCGGATAATTCGTTTTATTTCCGAAAAAGCTGTTTTTGACCCGCCGTTTATTCGCATTTGAGGCCGGCTCATTCATTTAAATTGATTCATGGGTCTGTTTTTTTTTTGAAGCCGAGTAATTTAGACCACCAAGGCATAAAAATATCATTAAAAGACTTTTCGACTCGAAAAAACCTTCAAAACACCTGAAAAAAGGCGGTTTTGAAGGTTTTTTTATGAATAAA
>JAATEZ010000192.1 GCA_015655485.1 Lactobacillales bacterium
CTTATTTTTTTCTTTGATTTTATTCAAACCGGCCAAAATCTTGTCCCCTTGTTTTTTGCAAGTAGCGGGTACATCATTTTCAACCATATAACAGATCGTTGCCAAGGCCGCGGCACAGGAAACCGGATTTCCGCCAAAAGTCGGTGAACCCAACAGATTCGGATTTTCTTTCAGCTCATTTGTCCAAAGCTTTTCCTTAGCGCAGATTCCCGTAATAGGGACCACTCCGCCGCCAAAAGCTTTCCCGTAAGCCAAAATATCAGGAACGACCCCCTCAGCTTCACAACGCCACATCGTTCCTGTCCGGGCCATGCCCGTCTGTACCTCATCAAAAATCAAACATACTTGATACTCATCACAGATTTGTCTCAACTCCGTCAAATAACCCTCATCAGGAACGATGACTCCGCCTTCTCCCTGGATTGGCTCAACAATCACTGCAGCAACACTTTCACCCACATAAAGCAGATTTTCGATGGCCGCTCTGACACTTTGCGCATCATTATAAGGAACATGATATGTTTCCTGGACCAATGGCAGGAAAGGCTTTCTGGTAAAAGCTTTGCCCGTTGCTGACAACGCTCCGGAAGTTTTTCCATGAAAAGCATTTTGCGTCGAAATATACCATTTTCCTCCAGAGGATAAGCGAGCCAGTTTCAAAGCCATCTCGATAGCTTCCGCACCACCATTGGTAAAAAACGCATATTTCAAATCACCCGGCGTGATCAGTTCGACCGCTTTAGCCAGATAAGCCCGCAGCGGTTCCAAAAGTTCCTGACTGTGAAGACCCAAGCGCTGCAATTGCGCCTTTACCGTATCAATGATCAGCGGATTGCGGTGGCCGGCGGTAAATACTCCCCAGCCGCCTAAGCAATCAATATAACGGCGGCCTTCAATATCATAAAAATATTCACCCCCGTCCCGCCATTCGATCACTGCATTGACATCCCCTTCGTCTGACTTGGTAGATTTTCTGACTTCCAAAATCTCTGGATTAATATGCTCAGCAATATTGACGACTGTATCTTTTTTAATCTGTGTGATCGCTTCCGGTGTGATCGCAGCATCATTCATCACATAATCTAATACGCGGTCGATCTCTGCCACAACTTCTTTATCATGGGTATTCATCCTACTCGTCTCCTTCTTTTTATTTATTTATTTTCTTTTATCCGGATCATTTCAAATACTTCATCCAGGTTATGCAATAAGGCTTCAATGGCTTCATAGGAAATGACTGCCGGCGGTTCAATACGGATCGTTTTAGAATTGTTTAAAGTTCCGGCCGTTAAAAAATGCCGGATAAATAGTTCTTTGGCTGTGAAATAACCTTCCTCGGGATGAGCAAACTCCATGGCTATCAAAAGCCCCACGCCACGGACATCGACTAGAATTTCCGAATATTTTGCTTTCAGAAACATTAATTTTTCCAAAATATACTCTCCTTTTTCTTTGCACATCTGCGGAATATCATTTTTCAGCATATAGCGTATGGTAGCTAAAGAAGCTACGCTGGAAAGGGGATTGCCGGCAAACGTTGGCGATCCCAAAAGGCAGGGATCCTCTACCATTTCATTGACCAGCAGTTTCTGCTTAAAGATAATTCCGGTTGCAGGACAAATTCCACCTCCAAATGATTTTCCAAACACCATTATGTCCGGTACGATCTCTTCAGCCTCACAGCGCCACAGGGTTCCAGTCCGGCCCATACCGGTCTGAATTTCATCAATGATCAAGAGCACCTCATACTTGTCGCAAATCGCCCGCACTTCTTTCAGATAACCCTCAGGAGGAATGATCACTCCCGCCTCTCCCTGAATCGGCTCAAGAATTACAGCCGCTACCGATTCGCCGACTTTGATCAAATTTTCAATTGCTGCTGCAACAGCGGCAGCATTGCCGTATTCTACATGCTGTACCTGCTGGATCAAAGGCAGATACGGCTTGCGGTAAATATCCTTGCCGGTTACCGACAAAGCACCATAAGATTTGCCGTGAAAAGCATTGACTGCTGAAATAAACCAATTTTTTCCGCTTGAAAGACGGGACAGCTTTAAAGACATTTCCACTGCTTCCGCTCCGCCGCTGGTCAAAAAAATATTATTTAAATCACCCGGTGTGATTTCCGCCATTATTTTTGCCAGATACCCCCGCAGCGGCTCCAAAAGTTCCTGACTATTCATCGGCTGCCGTTCCAGCTGCTTCAATACTGGCTCTAAAATTTCAGGATTGCGGTGGCCGGCGGTAAAAATTCCATAGCCTCCTAAAAAATCATAGTAGCGCTCGTTATTCAAATCATAAAACGAATCGCCGCCGTCTGACCACTCTACGATAGTAAAGTCATCTGAAACCGACTTGCGGTACTCCAGCCAGCCTGGATTTAAATTGTCGCGTGTATATTCCACCGTATCCTGCGTGATCTGCTCCTTTGTTTGTTCAGAAAGCTGGTCATAATTTTGGATGCAGTCCAGAATAAAATGCAGATCTTTTACAAGTGTTTCTTTTTCCATAAATAGGCTCCTTCGTCAAAGTTTTTTAGAATAATTTTCTCCAGTACCATGCTTTTTCAGGATTTCAGCTGAATATCTGAGAAAATCATGCAAAAGCCAAACATTTTTATTGTTTCACTTTCTCCATACTTTAAACTATGGAGCAATACTAGAGTCAATAGTTTTCTGAATATTTTTTATTTTCAGACTATTTTGCCTAATGCAAACAATTTAGAAAGGTTGAGCCGGTTCGTATCGGCAATAATAAAAGAAGCGATGCCTTACCGTGACTTGACTCTCACCTGTAATTCCGTCAAAAATTCCTCTGCCTGATCCGTCTGGTAAACCCCCAGCCGACAGATTTCAATCAAACTGCCGGTTATTTCATAATCATGTGCTCGCGCATAGTAGACCATTTTAGGATAAAGCTGCCTTGTTTTATTGTAGTGGCCTCTATAAGTCAAAGAAAGATACTGCCCTGCCGGAAGAAAAAAATTATAATTTTCCAAATCAGAGATTTGACTTTCCTCTACTACCAGAAAAACTCTTTCACAAAAGAAAAACTCCTCAGAATTCCCGGATACATACTGATTCAGCAGATAACAATCCGCATTGCCGATCAAATACAAAATACTGTCATCTTTCTGGAGAATTTTAGTCAGAGCAATATTATCTTCTCCTGGACATTTTCCTGCACACTTAAACATTTTCTGAACGGCAAGTCAATTTTATGAACGATTTCATACTCTTCTGCGAATATATTTTCTGAATTTTGAACTGTATTCAACAGATTGGTAATATTTTTTTTCATTTCATTGAGCTGTATCACTTTATCAGTAATAATATCTACCTCTTTCTGCAGTAAACTGGTAGTAGTTGCTAAATTTTTTTTATTCAGATATTCCTTAATATCTTCCAAGGAAAATGATAATGACTTCAATTCTTTCAAAATCTGTATTTTCTGCAGCTCCGTTAACGAATAATAGCGGTACCCATTCTTCGCTCTTTGCGGCGAGAGGATCCCGATTTTCTCATAATAACGCAAGGCATCAATCCCAATGTCGTATAATTTTGAAACTTCGTTGATTTTATAGTATTTTTCCATCGAAAAGACTTCCTCCCAGCCTTGAAAAGTTTTCTTATGTCATATTATATTACAATGCACAGATAATCCAAATTTTTCTGCTGATAATATTTTTTTACTCTTATCTTTTTTGAAAGATTCTGTCTTTTCTCGATAATCAACGATTAAAGAAGGCATTTTTTCTAGCCTTAATTCTGTCTTTAATAAATTAGATCTCTCTAAAATGAAACAAAGAACTTCATTATGCGCCGGAATGATTTGTCTTTGCACCTTCTTATACCTGATAATTGTACTTTGAAAAATACTTGTTAGTTCAGCTGATCTTGTTTGAATCATTTTTTTCTTTCTCTTGCGATCCTCGATCTTTCAGTGGAAATTTCCATTTGATTTGGATTCGTTATATTCATATACATAGAAAAAAAGTACCTTCATATAGAAGATACTTTTTTCATATCATACGTTTTTAGAAAAAATTTTCAGCAACAGATAAGTCTTGATTTAACAGGATTTTCTCTTTGTAACATGCTATTTCTTCGGTTCATCCTCGTCCATCTTCTGTTAATAGAAAAATAAAAAAAGATGGTCGTAACAGCTTTTTTTCAGTTAAAAACAGTTTTGACAACATCAAAACAAATAAAATTTAAATATCGGATTTTGAGAATTCTTCTGCTAATGGTTGATTGGCATCAGGATACAAATGACCATATTTATCTAAGGCGGTCTTGATAGAGGAGTGTCCTGCACGTTTCGATATTGCATAAATACTTTGGTTATGTTCAATTAAAAAAGCAATATGTGAATGTCTCAAGCCATGTAGATGAATGGGTTTGACTCCCGCTGCCTTTGCTAAATTATTTATCCTTGTTTTGAATGTTCGGGAAGAAGGCGGCAAACCATCAAACGAAAAAATAAAATTCATTTCTCCAATCAAAGCTTGTTCTACTTGCCGATTTTTTAACTCCTCAATTGTTTTTTCATCCAATGCAATCACTTGGTTACTGGATGAATTTTTTGTATCCGAAAATTCATAATCTGATCGAGTACGAACATAGATGGATTTGTTGATACTAGCTGTTTTCTTGTCAAAATTGATATCCTCCCACAACAAAGCGAACAATTCTTCACTTCTCAATCCAGTGACAAACAAAAACCGCATCATTCGTTTCTAAAAGTCTAAAAAAAACTCCTTTGAGAGTAAAAATATGCGATGAAATAATGCAAAAAAAGTATACCTGCTTTTGGTTTATCCAACAGGTATACTTTTTCTAGATTTTAGACACCTAATTTGTCCATTAAGGCTTCTGTCATCGTTTTAGAGAAATTAATTTTTTCCTTTTCCGCCCGAACATTCAGCCAGTGCGGAATTTTTATAGTCTTTTTATCTGGATTTGTTTCTTGAAGGTAGTCTACAAGATCAACTGAAATTAATGTAACAAATTGCGTGTTTTTATCGATATCAATATCATTAACAGGTGAGGCAACAGGTAATGAAAACCCATTTTCGATATTCCAGGCTAACTGTATACCTAGTGCGTCTGAAGCCATTTCTAATCCATTTTCCAGATTATCGCCTTGGGTTTCGGCACCTTCGACATCAGGGAAATATATACCATAACCAACAGGGTCTTTTTCGAAAACAGCAGGGTAAATTTTGATCATTAATTATTCCTCCTCGTCTTAGAAGAAGAGGAGAGCTACTCCTCTTCAAACTTTTTCAAAACCTTTTTTAGTGAAGCTTCAACAGTTTTTGAGATTTCTTTTTTGTGATTTGGCAATATAAAAGGTCTTTCCGCTGCTTTTTCAAACTTACGGTGCGAACCTTTTCCGCCTTTCACTTCGGCAAACCCCATAGCCTGAAGAATCTTCTCAGCTTCTCTTACTGTCATAGGCATAGCGCTAACTACCTCTCGACAATCTTATTGTAGCACGTACTGGGCGTACTGTAAATAAGAAATATTTATTCGAGTCTACTCTATTGATTTCCGTTAATGGAGAGAAAGCGGGCAAAAAGTTTATTTGCCCGCTTTATTCAATAAATTCACCTTTAAATATCTTTTCTGTGTACTACAGGGACTATAATAAATATCAGTAACTCGTTATTCTGAATTTCAGTAATCAGCCGATAGCTACCCGCTCGGTATCGCCATAAACCTTTTTTATCTCCAACTAAGGCTTTTCCCAATGAATTATGATCGAATTAATTTATCTTCTTCTCTAGTTGCTCTTACCGAAAATATGGCTATATCAAAAACCTCCTTTTTTGCCAACATTATTACAGCACATTTTGCAAAAACAAATGTGATTGCCAACATAGTAGAAATTCGAATTCACTTTTTTACCATTCTATCAATCAACGAATCCTTAATGATAGTCTGATAAAAAAGCTATTACAAAAAGTATTAAAAGTATAAAGAAAACAGCCATTGAAAGAATTTTCCCCCACTTGTTTGACATATTTAAACTCCAGCCAAACCCAATTCGCCTAAGAAACCATAAACTTGTGCTTTCTGATTGGTTGCTAGCAGGATAGACAATACAACGAATTAGAGTATTTAGACAAATCACCACAACAATTAATTGGATAAAAAATGCATAGTCAAATGAATTATTAATAATAAAATGAAAAAATAAAACAGTAAAAGTTGCCAGTAAGCAAATAATACTCAAATAATTTGTGATTTTATAAACTATTTTTCTTTTTTCCATCATTAATAATCACTCCTTGATATTCATTGCATTTATTAATTTTGTTTTATTACCATATCGAGTCAGAATTTTTTTCTCAATTATATAGCAATTTTGTCGTTCCATTTTTTTGCAGTTGCATATATTTTCTGAGGATCATCAACAAAAATCCATATCTTTAAAAAATCGTTGTACTGTTCAGAATATACAGGCCACAAATTATTCTTCGCTAACTTTCCAAGTTGAAATCCTAAATTATGCAAAACAGTTAATCCGCAACATCCTAAAATAGTATTTGTTGGACTAATTGCAATAGTCTTAAATACATCATCGCACCCTTCATCTAAATTATAAGGCTTTATATATTTTTCGTTGTATTCATACTGAAATGGATCGTTCGATCTTCTCAGTACGGAACTCCGTTCATTAATCATTTCGGGTAAATGAAAAATCACATAAGTTGATGCTAAAAATAAAGAGCTATCCTATTGTCCACGTATATAATAGTCCTATTTTTTTCATATTCAAGTATCAAGTTAAAAAAATAACAAATAGAATTACTCTCATTTAACAAAGAAAATGCAGCAAGAAATAATTGATATTTTCGAAGCGCGAATCCCAAAATAAAATAATTTTGCCTATCGCCCATTTCAATGTTGGCAAATGGCAGGCAAAATTAATTTTTTTAAGTTTTTAAATCTTTGCTGGCTCTAAGATCCTTGCTATTTCTTCGGTTCGTCCTCATCCATTTTCAAAACGGCCATGAAGGCTTCTTGCGGGACTTCTACGGAACCGATTTGTTTCATCCGCTTCTTGCCTTCTTTTTGTTTCTCCAACAGTTTTCGTTTACGGGAGACATCGCCACCATAACATTTGGCTAAGACATTTTTACGCAAGGCTTTGATATCGGAACGAGCCACGATTTTTTGACCGATGGCTGCCTGAATAGGCACTTCAAATTGTTGCCTGGGAATTAATTTTTTTAATTTTTCCACGATGGCTTTGCCCCGGTCATAGGCAAACTCACGATGGACGATAAAGCTTAAAGCATCCACTTTTTCAGCATTTAAGAGGATATCCATCTTAACTAAATGGCTTTCCCGATAACCGATGATCTCATAATCGAGAGAGGCATAGCCTTTGGTGCTGGATTTCAAGCGGTCAAAAAAATCGTAGATGATCTCCGAAAGCGGAATTTCATAAATAACATTTACTCGGTAAGCATCTAAATAATCCATCGTCACAAAGTCTCCTCGTTTGCGCTGGGAAATCTCCATAACCGCTCCAACGTAATCATTTGGGACCATGATTGATGCTTTTACGTAAGGTTCTTCGACAGAGGTAATCAGTCCCGGTTCAGGAAAATCAGCTGGATTATCGACAACGATCTGCGTACCGTCTGTTTTATTCACATGATAAATAACAGATGGAGCTGTAGTGATCAATTCAAGATTGAATTCCCGTTCTAACCTTTCTTGGACCACATCCATGTGCAATAGCCCCAAAAAACCGCAGCGAAATCCAAAACCCAGAGCCTGAGAGGATTCCGCCTCAAATTGCAGAGCCGCATCATTTAATTGTAATTTTTCCAACGCCTCTCTTAAGTCATTAAAACGTGAATTATCAATCGGATATAAACCGCAATAAACCATCGGATTCATTTTACGATAACCCGGCAGAGCTTCTTTCGCTGGATTATTCGCCAGTGTAACAGTTTCTCCAACACGAGTATCCTGCACTGTTTTGATGCTGGCAGTAATATAACCAACATCCCCAGTCATCAATACGTCCCGCTTTACGGTTTTTGGCGACATGACTCCGACTTCTGTGACTTCAAAAGTTTTATTGTTATTCATTAACATGATCGTATCCCCAGGCTTGACCAATCCGTCCACAATACGCACACTCAAAACTACACCGCGGTAAGAATCGTAAACTGAATCAAAGATCAAGGCTTTTAGCGGCGCTTCTAAATCACCGCCTGGTGCAGGGATTTTTGCTACGATTTGTTCCAAAATTTCTTCAATGCCGATACCGGCCTTGGCACTGGCCAGCACTGCATCACTGGCATCAATACCGATGACCTCTTCGATTTCTGTTCGTACTCGTTCCGGTTCAGCTGCAGGCAGATCGATTTTATTTATCACTGGAATAATTTCTAAATCATTATCCATCGCC
>JAATEZ010000409.1 GCA_015655485.1 Lactobacillales bacterium
CTTCACCACGAAGTCCATTGAAATCATGTTCTACTTGAACCAGATATTCATCATAAATTTCAGGGTCCAGGTAGCCATCAGGAACCTTTTCTGTGTTGACTAATACTGTATCAATAAATTTACTTTTTAAGTGCTGATGCAGAACTTTGATATGATCAGCATCTGTAAAATGTTCAGTTTCCCCTTTTTGAGTCATAATATTGCAAATGTAAACAACTTCTCCATTCGCACTTTTGACCGCTTGACCAATTTTATTGATCATCAAATTTGGCAAAATACTTGTGAATAAACTTCCTGGCCCCAAAACGATCATGTCGGCCTTCTCTATTGCCGCAATAACTCTTCTTGACGGCAACGGTGTATCATCATTATTGGCATTCGTTACGAAAACATAATCAATCGTTTTGCGGTCTACCGCGATCTTAGACTCTCCGGCAACACTTGTCCCGTCTTTAAACACTGCATGCAGCACCAATGACTGCTCTGAAGCCGGATAGACTGCTCCATCTACATGCAGCATCTTACTCAAAAGCTGAACAGCTTCATAGGTACTCCCGCGCATTTCTGACAATGCTGCAATGATCAAATTGCCAATCGTATGTTCCGCTAAAAAATCATCTTCTTTTTTAAAACGATATTGGAAAATATCTTCATAAAGCTGCGGCATATCGGAAAGTGCCACTAAAACATTCCGCAGATCTCCTGGCGGCGAGACATTGATACTCTCGCGCAATTTGCCGCTGCTGCCCCCATCATCTGCTACAGTAACGATTGCAGTGATATCAGCGCTTTGATCACGCAAACTTTTTAAAATGACTGGCAGCCCTGTTCCGCCGCCGATCACTACTATTTTAGGCTTTCTGATTCGATAAGTTTTCATGAACGATTCACCGTCTCTTTGCGCTTATCTTTATCACGGTGCGTAATATTTACATGATATTTTTTGTTCAAGTGCTTGCCGATCCGCTCCGTAAGTGCTACTGACCGATGCTGCCCGCCTGTACAGCCAATAGCGACCGTTACATTATTTTTTCCCTCTTTTTTATATCCGGGCAGGATCGAATCCAGCAAATCAACAAATTTTTGATAAAAATCCTCTGTTTCAGGAAAACTCATCACATACTCATAAACACGATCATCCATTCCAGTTAATGGACGCAGCTTTTCAATATAGTGCGGATTAGGCAGAAATCGAACGTCCATCACAATATCTGCATCAATTGGCAATCCATATTTAAACCCAAATGAAACCATCTCGATACGAAATGTGTGAGTATCCTCACTACGAAAGAACTTAATTATTTTTTCACGCAATTGGCGCGGAGTCAATTCCGTAGTATCAATAACGATTTGCGCGTCTCCCTTGATTTCTTCTAAAAGCCCGCGCTCTTTACGGATCCCTTCAGTAACTAAGCCGTTCATCGCCATCGGGTGTGTCCTTCTTGTTTCCTTGTAACGCGAAACTAGTTCTTCATCCGTCGCATCTAAAAAAATAACTGTTGTATCAACAAGGTTTGTATTTTCTATTTCAACCAGCATACTTTGTATCTCTTGAAAAAAAGAACGAGATCGTAAATCGATCACCAAAGCGATTTTTGTCACTTTTCCGGTCTCTTTGATCAATTCCCAAAATTTTGGAATAAGACTTGGCGGTAAATTATCAATACAGAAAAAACCCATATCCTCAAAGCTCTGGATCGCAACTGTTTTTCCTGCCCCGCTCATTCCTGTTATTATGACCAACTGCAGATTATCTACCATTTTGATTCTCCTTTTCAACATCATTGCCATAATTATATCACACCGGGCGTATCATCGAAAGGAAAACCTTGAATGGAAATATATTGCCCGCTGACAGCTTGCAGGAGGAGGAGCGTTATTAAAAAGGATCCTTAAAACACATTTTGAATCTTATCCTGTCATTACAAACTTTTTTACTGGCTTTTACTTAAAAAATAGGAGATAATATAGTCAGAAGTGATTTAAAGAAAAAAGGTGAATAATATGAAAAAATTTATAACTGGATTTGTTACTGGCACTTCAGTAACTATAGCTGCCTTAGCTGGTATTGCTTTTGGAATCAAAAAAACCGTTATTGAACCAATTGAAGAAAAAGAACAATTGATTGATGAGAACCGGAAAAAAGCGATGAGAAAAAGTAGAGCTCGTTAAAAAAAGAAAAAATCGCAGAAATTTGAGAACAAACTCAAATTCCTGCGATTTTTTTGTAATACAGAACAGATTCTTGCGAAGATCAAAGTCATCTTCACTCCAATCTCCTAATTTACTTGAGGCCTAAACGTACCTGCAAGCCTTTTCTATTTGTCCAGCCTTACAGGTACAGTCCTCTTCGGTAAATAGATAGATTCTTGCGAAGATCAAAGTCATCTTCACTCCAATCTCCTAATTTACTTGAGGCCTAAACGTACCTGCAAGCCTTTTCTATATGGTTTGTTTTTTCTTGATTTTGCCAGACCAGCCATCAAAACCGCCCTTTAAAATATATAAATCTGTGTAACCATTCTTTTTCAGCCTGACCGCAGTCCTGATGCTCATGCTTTTCTTCTGATCATAGATATAGATAGGCTGGTCTTTTCGAAGGGAAGTCAATGATGTTTTGATCGTTGAATAAGGCATGCTGCGGGCACCTAAAATATGTCCGGCATCGAATATGTCTTTTTCTCGAACATCGACCACTTGCGCCTTTCTCATCCCTTCACGAAAATCTTCTTCTGCTAAAAACTTTGCAGCTCTTTTGGCGCTGATTCGAAGATATGCTTCATTGATCAGCCACGCAATAGCGATTATTATTAAAATCACATACATTACAACTAGAACACTCATCCTAAATTTCCTCTTTTCCTTCATTACTAAATTGCATCGCTAGTGAAGCAGCACCGATAACCCCGGCATCATTTCCAAGTTGTGCCAACTTGATTTTTGTACTTTCTCTTACTTGAGGGAAAGTAAATGTTTCAAAATATCTTTCCACTCGGCTTCTTAGAAATTCACCAGCAGCCGAGACTCCGCCGCCAATAACAATATCGGTTGGATTTAACATATTTCCTATATTCCCGCAGGCAAGTCCCAAATAAAATGATACTTTATCAACGACCATCAGCGCAAAGTCATCTTCCTTTGCTGCAAGATCAAAAATGATCTTACTAGTGATCTCTTGTCCATCATCAATCATATACTTTAATTTTGAATCTCCCGCATATTCTTCAGAAAGATGCCGGGCAACTCGAACCACTCC
>JAATEZ010000190.1 GCA_015655485.1 Lactobacillales bacterium
AGCGACCAAACTACTTATTACAGTAGGATTATTACCAGTTGATTTTGTTAAGAAAGAGTTGGCAGCTCAAAGCTGATCTGATCATCTTCGTCAAAAAAGTGTTGTTTTTGACGTTTATTTGGTATACCCTCTAAATTTCTACTACATAGAATTATTTCTTTTGTTTGTTTTCACACTATCTTCCTCCTTTCTGTCTTTAATATAGCATTGGCTTTTCATAATTACGATTACATACTTGTTCCCCATTAATGTGGAAATATCCTTGACGATCACTATCTTTCAGGTAAATAGTTGAATTTTTCTATGTTTACAAACATTGTCCCAAGAAGAAGACGCAGCTAAACAGATCTATCTTCATATTTGAAACATATATTTTCTAATAGTGTTTCTAACTTTTCAGAATGCTGATTTGTCACCAAATAGAACTAGTATCTTGTAAAGATGGATAATTAATATATTTTTATAGTAAAACGAAAGTGATGAAATACCATGACACGCCCTCAAAAAATAGCCAGAAATAAAAAAAAGGCACCAGTAACCGAGAAATTTTTCTTGGTCACCAACGCCAGATATTATAGAACCATTTTACTGATTTTTTGTGTAAAATCAGCCTAATCAAAACTTCCTGGTTTCGTTCTTACTCATAAATCAGGAGCAGAAACAAAAAGGTTATTACATGTTAAAATGTAATAACTATTTTTCCTACAGCATGATGTGTTTCGCTTAAGGCATGCGCATCTTGCAAACCTTGCTGCGAGAAGGGAAATGAGGCGCCAATGACTGGTGTAACGATTCTTTTTTCAATCCAATCAGCAATTTTTTGCAGCTGTTTGCCGTCTGGATTTAACCAGATACTTTCCAGGGCGACATCATATTTTTCTGACAGATCCGGATCAGCAGGTCCCACGATCGTAACGATTCTGCCCGTATGTTTTTTCGCAATTTTAAAGCTTTCTTTTTGAACATCTCCACCAATCGTATCAAAAATCAAATCAATATCAGAAAGCTTTTCCGCAAAATTTTCTTCATGATAATCAATCGTTTCATCTGCGCCAATTTTTTTAAGCAGTTCGTGATTTTTTTTGCTTGCCGTCGTGATCACTTTTGCCCCGACAGCTTTTGCAAATTGGACAGCAAATGTCCCTACGCCGCCAGCACCCCCTTGAATCAATACTGTTTGTCCTTTTTCAAGTTTTCCATGATCAAACAAAGCTTGATAAGCTGTCAAACCAGCCAAAGGA
The DNA here is from genome assembly GCA_015655485.1 of Lactobacillales bacterium. Lineage (GTDB taxonomy): Bacteria > Bacillota > Bacilli > Lactobacillales > Vagococcaceae > JAATEZ01. The sequence continues at coordinate 1,242 of JAATEZ010000190.1, forward strand.
ACAGAAGCCGCCGCCGCATAAGAAATATTTTCAGGTTTCTTCGCTAATAAATAGTCATCAACAGCCACATATTCAGCATATGTTCCAAAACGTGTCGTATCAGGTCTGGCAAAAACCTTATCGCCAACATGCCAGTCCGTGACTTCAGATCCTGTTTCTGTAATAACACCCGCGATATCCCAGCCTAAAATAATAGGAAACTTCCAATCCATATCATTTTTCAGATATCCTTCGCGCAGCTTCCAATCAATTGGGTTGATCGAAGTGGCTTCACTTTTTATAATGACCTGTTTATTTCCTAAAACCGGTGCCGGTACTTCTTTTTCAACCAATTGATCTTTTCCGCCATAACTTTCGATCACTACTGCCTTCATTTAAAAGCCTCATTTCGCTTATTTAATTTAATTCCTAATGACAAGTATAATACTAATTAAAAGTAAGTACAACTTCTTTGCTCACCTTCATAGTTGCTTTGTCATCGCCCTTACACTTTTTCCCGGCACCTTTCAGCATAATAGTTTACAGCAAATGGTTTATCCGTTAATATACTTGTCTTGCGAATTGGACCGCGACTCGTTCATTCAGCGATCTCAACCTGATCCGTGATCACATAATCTCTTTATGCAAGCTTTTGATAAAGATTCATTTCGCCCGGCTTCTCTTCAAGGTCCTTGAACAAAGGAACAATTTCTTTGAAATGTTTAGTTCTCGTATGCCCGTTGAGCGCCTCCTGATTTTCCCATTCCTCAATCATAGTCAGGATTTGAGGGTTTGATAAATCCTGAAACAATTCATAACCAATACAGCCGGCATCGTTTGGAACTGTCTCCTGCACAAGCTTTTTCGCCAGCGCAATATATTGTTCCACTTTTTCGGCTTTTATATAGTTTTTTGCTACGATTTTGATCATTTCGATTTCTCCTCATATTATATTATTCAGAAACATTTTGTGCTTTTCTAAAAATCAAAAATAAAACACATGTAAAATGACAAAAACATCTCTTGTCACTTTACATCGATCCTTCATTGGCTTTTTCTTTGCAAGTTCGATATTGCAGAGGATCGAGAACTTAAAACTTTCTCTCAGTGTAGCCATCGATATAGCCGCAATCATAGTGCGAGGTCATCATGTAGGGTTCAAGCTCCTTGGCGTTGAGCTGTGTGAGAACCTTGCAGGAGCTTGCAAGGTTTGAAAATTTGCAATATCCGCCGCCAATGGCTCTGACAACTTCAACCTCGCCCCAAGGAGCATTTTCGGTCGATTGCAGCATGATTTTGACATTCGCAGGAATCCACTGGGAATAAATGGTATCGCCGTGGTTGGAGATCAATCTGGCATTATCGAAACCAACACGGCCGTTTTCATCTTCTTCGAGGTCCCATTTAATAAAAAACATGGTACCCATATTTTTTTGGCAGGCTTCATTAGGGGCGAAGAATTCAGCTGCTTCTGGTGTGTTATACTCGCCAAGTGTTGCCTCGATATCTAAGAAACGCACACCATCCTTCTCGCAGTAACCGTGAAAATAGTTGTTTCGGCGTGAGAGCGTAATTTTTTCACAAATTTTCTTTGGAAAACCGGCCATTTCACGACCAACGAAAGTACCGCCAAGTGCGCCGGCGCCATCCAAAAAGTGGGATCTGAAATAAATACCGGGCACGCCGTTATAAATAACAGGGATCTGAAGAGCTGTCTCGTTGTATCCGAGACCAAAATTGTTGTTCGGCATTGTGATAATGTAGGCGTTCACATAAGGGCCGGCAACTTCAAAGCAAGGAGGAGTGATCTTCTCAAGAATCTCTTTCTTGCTTTCCCAGCAAACTACGATACCTTCCTCATCACGCATCTGGCAGCCGATGGAAAAAAGGGACTCAGGATTCTTTCTAATTTCCTCGTATGGGGTAAAAAAACTTAAATTGCTCATCCTTTTACTTCCTTTCATAAATTTCGTCATTCAAAATTTTTATTAACGATTCGTTGAGAAGGACCCCTGAATCCTTGAGAAATCGAAAACAGAAAAATTCCAGCGGAATATCTCTCCTTGAGTATGGATAAGGCAGTTAATAAATGTTCAATGCCGGCACTAAGTGGTTCACATCCTTATTCAACCATAAAATCCGATTTGCTAGAACAGCCTCTTCAAGTGTCCTCACTGTGATAAAAAGCTCTAGATGATCGCTTTTTTACTTCCAAGTAGTTACTTCTTCAACCGGCAGCCGCACGGATGAATAACCTGCTTCATTTGCCAACCCGATCGAAATGATCGTTACCGGTACATATCGTTCAGGATCCAGCCCGAAAGATTCAGCCAATTGATCGGCTTCAAATCCGCCGATAATATTTGTATCGTATCCATACGCTCGCGCTACCAGCACCAATTGCATCGCAGCTAAACTGGAGTCGATTTTTACAACATCATTTATTTCCTGTTTCGTATACCCTGTATAAATGGGAATCACTTCAGACAATTGTTTCTCTTTGACGTCTTGAGGCATTTTCCCTGCGCTGACTGCCTGATCGAAAATCTCTTCCGCTTTCTCATAACATTTCAAGTCGCCAAAAATCAATATCATTGCCGCCGACGTGTCATTTTGCAGTACATTAAATTTAACTAACGGACGCAGCTTCTTTTTAGCTTCATCACTTTCTACAACAACAAACCGCCATGGCTGCAGATTAACGGCAGAAGGGGCCAGCGTCGTATCCGCCAAGATAGCTTTCATCTCTTCTTTTGAAATTTTAACGTTTTCATCATAATTACGAATGGATCTGCGTCCTTTTACAATTTCCAAAAAATCATTTACTTTAACTGCTTTACTCATTAATAGACCTCCTAGTTATTTTCGTTTATTTTTTTATCATGCAACAATTCTAAACTCTGCTAAACACTTGTACTATAAACACGGTTTGTTCTGTAAAAAAGTAAATGGGCAAAGTTAAAATAAAAATGAATTTCCTCAGACTGCTTCTTTCTGACTTAAATCAGCTTGTCAGCGTTCTCATTTATACAACCATTTCCCCTCCCTCTCTTTTTGTCGGAACATCGTTTACAAAAAACAATCTCACACTGGAAAGCAAGAACAAATCGTATTCAAAAATTCAGCTGCAAATTTTTTGATTATTAGCTGGTTTAGACACAACTGTCTGCCTTCAAAGCGCTTCAAGGAAATCCACATGTATACCTATCTTAAAAATTAAAGTCCATCCTATTGCGTATTTATTCACAAAAATAAATCCACAAATAAATCA
>JAATEZ010000297.1 GCA_015655485.1 Lactobacillales bacterium
TATACTGGAGCTCTTGAACTGGAATAAAATAAAAAAACGGTTAGTGGAAAACTCTGACCGCTTTTTTTGGCCCAGCGTTTTCTTTGCTCTCGATTTTCTTAAGTAAAACCAATCATTTTTTTATTTTTTTAGATTCACAAACAAGGATTTTTGATCAATAGTCCAAGAAAGTCTTTACAAATCTGAAATGTTTAGTAAAATATAGTTAAGATTTACTTATTTGAAAAGAGGTGCACAGATGGCAAGCATCAGAGAAATCGCTAGTAAAGCCAAAGTATCTCCTGCGACAGTATCGAGAGTCTTGAATAATGATCCTACGATTTCGGTGACAAAGGAAACGAGAAAACGAGTTTTTGATACAGCCGAAAAGCTCAAGTATATTCCAGTAGGCCAAAGAGCAATAAAAAAGAATGCTTCCATCGGGATCATTACAACAGTGAGCAAGACGCAGGAAATTGATGATCCTTACTTTCGATTGATCCGCAGAGGAATAGAAACGGAGGCAGCGCGACAAAAATTAGCGGTAAATAGAGTTATGGGGTTGACTGATCCTACGAAAAATTGGGACGGATTAGAAAAATTGGGGACGATCATAGTGATCGGCTCAATTATGCCGGCAACGCTTAAAATAATTTATGAGCGGAATTCTAATTTGATCGTTATTGATGACCCGTCAGCGGATATAAAATACGACGCCGTTTATTCTGACTTAAAAAATGATACGTTCAAAGTGCTGGATCATCTAGAAAAAAATGGTTACAAAGACATTGCTTTTATTGGAGGGAAAAAATTTTTCATGGATGAACTGGGCCAACCGATTGAAAGCCGAGAAGATAATCGTTTTGAGGCGTATCAGGAATGGATGATCCGTCATAAGTATGAAAGATACCTTTATGCGGCAACTGGTGGATGGGGTCCTTTAGAAGGTTTGGATTTGACTAGAAAAATGTTGCACGAGCGAATAAAAAAACCGAGTGCAATCTTAGTAGCCAGTGATCCCATGGCGGTGGGAGTATTGCGGGCTCTGCAGCAAGAAAATATCAGGATTCCGGAAGATATTGCTTTAGTGAGCTTTGATGATATCGAGATATCATCATTTCTGACGCCGTCTTTGTCTACTGTCAAAATAGAGATGGAGGAGTTAGGTCGAACCGCGGCACGTTTGGCCAATGATCGTATTCGTGGAGACAGAACCGTTCCGATCCGGGTAGTCATCCCGGGTTCTCTGATTATTAGAGAAAGCAGTGAAAAAAAAGCATAAATTTAGCTTGACAAACCATTTAGTAAACAGTAAATTATGTTTATTGTTTACTAAATGGTTTTTTTATTTTCCTTTCAGGCAAATGCAAACGAATTCAAAAAAGAAAGAGTTGGAAAAAATGATCAATTTTGACAATGCAGAAAAAATATTTCATTTGAAAAATAATCAAATTAGTTATTGTTTAGGAGTAGAACAAGAAAATATTTTAAGTCATTTATATTTTGGGAAAAGAATAAACAAGTATCATGGATTACGGGATTATCCTCGTCTTGATCGATCTTTCTCGCCTAATCTGCCTGAGGCTTGTGATCGTCTTTTTTCATTGGATACTTTATTACAAGAATTTCCCGGATATGGAAATGGAGACTTTAGAGAACCAGCACAACTCATTGAACATGCTGATGGAGCGACTGTCACTGATTTCAGATACACTGACTACCGGATCGAAGCAGGAAAGCCAAAGCTGGATGGATTGCCCGCAACCTATATCATGGGAAACGATGAGGCGGAAACGTTAACGATTTTACTGATTGATGAGGTGTCAGAACTAAAATTAGAACTTGCCTACACGATTTTTCGAGATCGTCCAATTGTGACCCGCTCGGCTAAGCTGGTCAATTTAAGTAAGAGAACAGTATCTATTAAAAAATTAGCCAGTATGAGCATGGATCTTCCCGAAAATGATCTGGAATTATTACATCTAAATGGTTCATGGGCGCGAGAAAGAATGGTGACCAGAGAAAAAATCACACCGGGAATCAAATTATTGGACAGTAAACGCGGA
>JAATEZ010000066.1 GCA_015655485.1 Lactobacillales bacterium
AAGGGAGTTTTTTGATTTGTACGTCCCGCTTTTTCTTAACCGGCAGTAATGCCTCAACACCCGGTTCTTCGATGTCGATTTCCAGCTCTTTAGTTGCAATTAATCTGTAGTCTGCGAAATCGCTTTGATGCCCCTCAACGTTTACAAAAACCTGGATGAATATTTCTAATTTAAAGTCGGCATCAAGAATGATGTTATTGTCCTCCTCAACGCCTCGAACATACCATGCCCATTCCTCGGCGCTTATTTTGTGCATGTTATCAAATAATAGCTTTGCCAGTTTGATTTCAACGTCTGAGGCTTTTACCACTTCCGTCCAATTGTAAAATCCAACCAAGCGGGCGATGAGATGCTGCGCGTTCATCAAGGTAAAATGGTCTTCGTCCGTAATGTAGTCGTCTAAAATCAGGCCGAGAATGTCGAAGTACTTTGCCGTGTACTCGTAAAAATCATTGCCGCTTTCGGCATCAAATTGTGTTGTTTGAGTTTTAAAATCTTTAAAAAGATTTTTTGCCTGGAGTTTGAAAAAATCGATAGTGTTCATAATACATACCTTTTAGTGCCAAGCTTATTATCCGGGATGTGTGTGCGTTCGTAACCTTGCTTAGATAATAAGCCGAGCGGGTTTGTATTAATTAAACTATTGGCCGATGAAATCTTTGCACGAACGAGCAGGCTTGTCAACAAGCACGTACAATTATAACTATATCAGGTATTAAATCAAAAAAAAATTACAGATAATGAATTGCTTAGTTGCTCGCAACAGGCGGTGTTACTGCCGCAAGCCGACCTTTTCGTTAAGCGTTCTTTTTTTCATCATTTAGCGCTATAATTCGTTTGCAATCCGCAATAAATGAGTTCGACATCCGTACCTTATCGGTCACAAAATTTCAAAAACTGCTTCCAATCGCATTAGAAGCGGTTTTTGTTTTTAGACTCTTTTCAAATACTGCGTTTCTGCACGCTAAGGGCACTTTCTGAGTTCGAATCTCGTTGGGTTACCCAACGAGACAGGCCTATAGTTATATAGCTGATTGTTCAATAGTTATGTGTATAATACATTGAATATCAATAGATAACTACAGATTTAATCATTCCATATGGTGTTCGACTTGATCATTGATATATACATCAATGGCTATCAGTGCAAACTTATTCATGAACTCTAATATTTGCTCAGCCTGTTCACGAGTTACTTTAACATTGTGTTTTGCTAATATTTGAATTGCTCTTTCTGGGGTAACTTTTTGTCTGTCAGAATTTTCTTTTTCCATTTAAAAATGATTTGAATATGAAATTGATTACTTTAGAAAGACAAATAGAAAATTAATGCTTCGAGTAACCACGATAATCATAAGCCTGTCTTTTCTTAAATGCGTTGCCTTTTCTCAATGTATAGAAAAGAAACAGATTAAATATGGCGGGGACTATGGTTTTGTAAACTATATTCATTTGTGCCCCACCTACGCATTTGCTTTTGGGGGCGATACATCAAAAAAATGGAATGTCCTAAATGATCCTATTGATATCAAACAAGCGCCATCAAATGCACTGATTTTTAAAAAGAAAGTTGAGCTTGCTATTAAAAAATTTTCGGGGAATGATTTTTATTCAAATCTCAAATTTCAATCTGTAGATGTTGTTTATCCTGAAAGATTGAAATTATTTAGAACCGAAGGCAGGCAAGGTGTTACGTTAAAATATTATAAGGCGAAATATTTCTATTATTATCAATTTAAGCCTGAGACCTCTGCGGCATATCTTATTGGTATAGCTGTTGACAAAAATGGTAAAATTCTAAGCCCTTTCGTTTTTCCGGCAAAAAAGAACTATAAATCTGTTGATAAAGATTTTACTTATTGTAAACTTATCCAAATAGCGAAAAGTAAACAAAAAGATATTGACCCGATAGAGTCTATTAGTTTAGAATTTGATACAAAATCCCAAAGATTTCTTTGGTTAATAAGCCAAGCAGTTGCCAAACCGCATGAAGGAACTAATTCTATAAATCAAGTAACTATTGATGCTGCGAATCTTTCGATAATTGAAGTTATCAAAAGCCAGGTGCATATTGTTTTTTAATCGTATCTTCTTTTAAAGCTATGATTTTCTTACAATCTTCAATAAATGAGTTCGATATCTGTACTTTTGGGCTCACAAAAGCACAGTAGTACTCAATATTACTGTGCTTTTTTATTACAAAAAACTGAGCTTAATTTATTTCGGACGAGTCATATTCTAATAACCAACTGTGAGGGTTCTTTATTTCGTTTGAAATGGGCCGTTTGTATAGTTTAAAGCCAAAACTATATTGTAGATAAAATATTATTGAATCATCTGAGTCGAAATCAATTCTAAAAAATCTATCATGTGTAACAATCCTAAATTCTGTCAAAGAATCGATTTCAAACTCCTCACAGGCCAGTTCAACCCAAACCTTTTTTTTTCGCTCGGTACGATTGGCAAATTCAATATCAACTAATAATTCGGGGTGCTTATAGAAATAATCGATTCTATTTTTGAAAATAGGCCTTTTATAAAGGAAACTAAACAACCTCATTTTTGACAACGTTATTTTAATTAGCAGATCGTATTATCCGTATTTCAAAGCTACAATTTTCTTACAATCCCCAATAAAAGAGTTCGACATCCGTACCTTATCGGTCACTTAATTTCAAAAACCGCCTTTAATTGCATTAGAGGCGGTTTTTGTTTTTAGGCTATTTTCGGACACTGCGTTTTCTGCACGATAGAGGCACTTTTTGAGTTCGAGCCTCGTTGGGTTAACCATACTTCAAAAACCGCCTTTGAACATATCCAAAGGCGGTTTTTTCCATTTAGATCAAAATAAAAAATTACGTTTGTTGATCACAAAGATAGTTTGGTTCGCGTTTTTTTTATTTTTGAACAAATTTATATGAACGACAACGCATTAGAACTGTTTAGCCCTCAGAGTAAGTCTTTGGTATTCAAAGTTTTCACGTTTGAGAATGATGAATATTTTAATAGTTTAAAGCAGTATAATTATTTTTCTGTGATTTTGATATTGGCAGGTAAAGGAAGTCTTATGGCTGATATTTCAGAATACAGCTTTAAGGAAAATAGCCTCATGTGCCTTTCTCTTTACCAGCCATTTAAGATCCAATGCAAAAAGGATTTCAAAGGGATCATGGTTAGTTTCCATCCTGAGTTTTTTTGCCTTCATAAACACCGGAACGAAGTTTCGTGCAATGGTGTTCTTTTTAATAACATTTAT
>JAATEZ010000214.1 GCA_015655485.1 Lactobacillales bacterium
GGAATGATCTGATCTGTATCGATGTTATCATTCATCAATGGAACTGTTTTACCTATATGAACTTTAATTGCTTCCATCCAGCCACATCTCCTCTCTTACATCAACAAAAGTACCGGTCACCGCAGCAGCTGCGGCCATAGCCGGACTGCACAAATGAGTTCTGGCACCTTTCCCCTGACGTCCTTCAAAATTCCGATTGGATGTTGAAGCGCAGTGCACACCTTCTGGAACTTGATCCGGATTCATCCCAAGACACATGGAGCAGCCTGGCTCACGCCATTCAAACCCTGCTTCCTTAAATATTTTATCCAGTCCCATCCGTTCGGCCGCATGACGAACAGGTCTTGAGCCTGGTACGACCATAGCTGTTATACCAGACTTGACTTTTTTCCCTTTAACGATTCTTGCGGCTTCTTCAAGATAAGAAAGTCGTCCATTCGTACACGATCCAATAAATACATACCCCAGATCGATATCAGCCGGTCTCTGACCCGCACTAAGTCCCATGTATTGATACGCTCTTTCATCATTCATATCTTTGACTTGTGGAAATTGACCCGTTACAGGGATCCCCATCTCCGGATTTGTTCCCCAAGTAACGAAAGGAACCAATTGTGCAGCATCTACTTCTATAACTCGATCAAAATGAGCATCTGCATCTGTAGGCAAGGTTTGCCAATCCGCAATTGCAGCAGTTATATCTTTAGGAGCAAATTCACGTCCGCGGACATATTCATAAGTTTTCTTGTCGGGCGCCATCATGCCCATTTTTGCTCCGCCTTCGATTGCCATATTGCAGATCGTCATGCGTTCTTCCATACTAAGACAAGTGATCGTATCACCCAGAAATTCGACTGCATAGCCGACACCAAAATCAACACCATAAGTTGCGATCAAATATAGAATGATGTCTTTTGCATAGACTCCCTTAGGCAACTGGCCGTTGATTTTTATTCCCATGCTTTTAGGCTTTTGCTGCCAAATGGTTTGCGTCGCAAAAACATGCTCCACTTCACTTGTTCCAATGCCAAAGGCTAACGCGCCAAAGGCTCCATGCGTCGCGGTGTGAGAATCTCCGCAGACGACTATTTTCCCTGGTTGTGTCAGTCCAGTTTCGGGACCTACCATATGCACGATCCCTTGGCGCTCACTGCCATTATTACACAAAGTCACACCAAATTCCTGACAATTTTTTTGCAAAGCGTCCATTTGTTTCTTGGCAACCAGATCCGTAATATGAAAAATATCTTTTGTCGGTACATTATGATCCATCGTGGCAAACGTCCGGTCAGGCCGGCGAACTTTTTGCCCTGCTTCACGCAATCCCTCAAAGGCCTGCGGAGAAGTCACTTCATGGATCATATGCAGATCCACATATAAAAGCTGCGGTTCGCCGGGTTCGCCATAAATGACATGCCGTTCCCACAATTTGTCAAATAGTGTTTTTCCCATATTTCATACTCCTATTCTTCTCTATTTATCCCTATGCTTTAAGTTCATTCATCACGGCGGCAATAAAATCTGAAGTTGTGGCAGCTCCGCCTAAATCTTTGGTTAAAATTCCTTGATCCATTACTTCATTACAGGCAGATTCAATCACTTTGGCGACTGTCTCAAATTGAAAGGATTGACGCAGCATCATCGTGATCGATAAAATCATTGACATTGGATTCGCGAGATTTTTTCCGGCAATATCTGGAGCGGAACCATGAATTGGTTCATATAATGAAGGTCCGATTTCGCTATGACTGGCACTAGGCAGCATTCCTAAAGAACCAGGGATCACGGAAGCTTCATCACTTAAGATATCTCCAAATAAGTTTTCAGTCACAATGACATCAAAACTCCGTGGATCCTGAATCAAAATCATCGCAGCAGAATCAACCAATTGATGTTCCAAAGTAACTTCAGGAAACTCTTGCGCTACTTCTTCAGCAATTTTCCGCCATAATTTGCTGGTCGCTAAGACATTGGCCTTATCAACCGAAGTGACTTTCTTTCGTCTTGTTTTCGCGATTTCAAAAGCTTTACGTATGATTCTACGGATCTCCTGATTCGAGTAAACGCAGGTATCTAAAGCATGAGTATCAGTCAATTCCCGCGGTCGGCCAAAATAGATCCCGCCGGTCAATTCACGAACCACGATAAAATCAGTTCCCCTGACCTTCTCTTCTTTGATGGGAGAAAGTGAAGCTAAAGAATCAAAAACAGATATCGGGCGAATGTTGGCATACAAACCCAAAGCTTTGCGCAAAGCAAGCAATCCCTCTTCTGGCCGATGTGGGGCTTCATCCCACTGGGGGCCTCCGATCGCTCCAAGTAAAATGGCATCCGCATTTTTACAGGCATTCAAAGTTTTATGCGGCAACGGCTCGCCTGAACTATCGATACCGGCTCCGCCAAAAGGATACTCCGTCATTTCAAGATCCATCGCAAATCTTTTGTTGACCACTTCAAGAACTTGCAGACCTGCTGCCATGATTTCCGGACCAATCCCATCACCGGATAAAACAACTATTTTCTTACTCATTTTCCGCCTCCATTTATTTATTCCTGCTTTTCACTTGCTCGCTTGCCTGCAAATAAGCTTTTGCAGAGGCTTGTAAGACATCAAAGTCAATACCGACTCCATTGAATTTGGCCCCCGTTTGCGGATCCTCGACAACTAAATGAACTTCTGCTTGTGCATCTTCACCAGCCGTGATGGCATGTATCCGATAACGGGTCAATAGAATCGTTTGCTTCATGATCCGATCAATCGTGTTATAGATGGCTTGGATACTGCCCGACCCGACCGCAGAATCTGTTTGTGTTTCATCTTGTTCATCCCTTATAGCCACTATCGCTCCTTGTTTACCATCTGAAACATATTGTAATTGGAGACTTTCCAAATGATAACGCTCAGCCTTTTCTTGAGTGTGACCAGCCATCAAGGCATGAAGATCATCTACTGTTACTTGCTTTTTCTTATCCGCCAAATCTTTGAAACGCTTGAAAGTTTCCTTCACTTCCTCTTCTTTTAATTGATATCCCAGTTCTTCTATACGAGTGATGAAGGCATGGCGGCCGGAAAGCTTCCCTAGAGGCAGAGAATTATTTTCCACTCCGACCAGGGAAGGAGTAATGATTTCATAAGTATCGGGATTTTTCAAAACCCCATCCTGATGGATCCCTGATTCATGTGCATAGGCATTGGCTCCAATGATGGCTTTATTTCGTGGAACCGGCATCCCTGATAAGCGGCTCACCAAATCACTGGTTTTCTTCGTTTCATTCAATATGATTCCGCTTTCTGCTTGGTAAAAATCTTTACGGATATAAAGAGCCAGCGCAACTTCTTCAAGAGCAGTATTTCCAGCTCTTTCGCCAATCCCGTTTACAGCCCCTTCTACACGGGTGGCCCCATTTTCGATAGCGGCTAAGGCATTCGCCGTTGCCATCCCCAAATCATCATGACAGTGTGAAGAAAAAGTGATCTTATCAAAATCAGCGATATTTTCCTTTAAAAATCTGAAAATTTGACCATATTCAGTCGGATTAGTGTAGCCCACTGTATCGGGAATATTAATGATTGTTGCTCCAGCATCAATGGCTGTCTGAACCGCCTCAACTAAAAAGCTCCGATCTGTTCTAGTCGCATCTTCTGGTGAAAATTGAACCTTGTTAAATTTGTTTCGTGCATAAGCCACATTGTCTTTGATGGCTGCTAATACTTCCTCTCGCGTCATTTTTAATTTGTATTTCATATGAATGTCGCTGGTTGCCAGAAAAACATGGATTTGTGGATCTTTTGCTTCTTTCAACGCCTCATAGGCTCGATCGATGTCTTTTTTTTGGCAGCGGGCCAATCCGGTGACTGTCATTTTTTTTACCGCTTTAGCAATCGCCTGGACTGCTTCAAAATCTCCCTCTGAAGCGATGGGAAACCCCGCCTCGATCACATCGATCCCCCAGACTTCCAGCTGCTTAGCGATCTGCACTTTTTCTTCCGTATTAAAATTGACACCAGGAGTTTGCTCGCCATCTCTTAATGTTGTATCAAAAAATTGAATCTTTTTCATCTGTGTTCATCCTTCCTCCTGCGATGATTAATGCAAAATGGTCTTTATTTTTCCAACAAAAAAAGCACCCCATCTCCATGGGATGCTTGGAATCCCATTTCATGCAATGCAAAATGAGGACTCCCAACTACTGAAAATTCCAGCGCTCTGAGTCCTTACCGTAATAATAATAAAGTTGTAAATTGATTAGTATGTTCTAGTTTCATAAATTTTTCTTCCCTTACAGCTTAGTCACCTGAATTTTTTGATAATTCAAATTTTATAGTTTTAACAATACCTAAAATACCTGCCGATGTCAACTGTTTTTCTAAAAATATTTTAAAATCAGTTATTTCAAAGGAACCAGCTAAATCAAATTTTTTGCTTTTTTCCTTCAAACCCCCTAGACTTACAACAAGAAAGACTTTTGAAAGGAATTTATTACATGAAAAATATTCGTCATCGACTAATAAATGGCATTCCCGTTTTGGAAGTAGTCCCCGAGCCTTTAAAAAATGAAGCCTTGCCGCTGGTTGTTTACTATCATGGCTGGCAGAGTGCAAAAGAATTGATCCTGACACAAGCACGTAAGATTTCTGAAAAAGGGATCCGGGTCCTTTTGCCGGATGCCATGAACCATGGGGAAAGAAAAGCTGGAAATATTTCTGCTATCCCTTCCGTAACATTTTGGTCCAGCATCCAATATAATTTAATTGAATTCTCTTTACTGACACGTTTTTTTGATCACCATGAAATGATCAAAAATAAAAAAATCGGCGTTGGAGGAATGTCTATGGGCGGAATCACAACGTGTGCTTTGTTGACCTCTCATACCGAAATCGTGGCAGCGGCCAGTATGATGGGAACGCCAAAACCGGCACATTTTGCTCATTTGATCATAGAAGATGCGGACAGGAGGCACTATTATGTCCCAAAAGATTTAAATAAATCACTTAGTTGGCTGGCTAGTTATGATCTCTCTTTACATCCGGAAACTCTTGGAGGCCGTCCCCTGCTTTTGTGGCATGGGACTGAAGACAAAAAGCTTCCTTATCAAGATGTTTATGATTTCTATAACAACATTCATTCTGAAATTTATGGCAGGCAGCTGGTTTTTCTCACTGGAAAAGGAGAAGGTCACAGAGTCGAAATCGAAACCATGGATCGGACTGCTGATTTTTTTGCTGAAAAATTGGGATAGAGTACAAGACTTAGCCGATGCGATATAAACTTAGACTTGGCTTAAAAAACTGAATTGAGGAGAATACTCAAGCAGACTGCGGTTTTACTATATTTCAGTCTGCTTTCTTACGCTTCTAATTCTCTCTCTTCACATATTTATGCGCCGTTCCAATCGAAATATCACATTCAGTAGCAATCTCTCTAAGAGAGAGCCTTTTTTTTGTATAAAGATAATTTATGCGATAAATTTTTTCCTCAGAAATTTTGGGCCGGCCTCCACCTTTTTTCCCTAATTTTTTTGTTCGCTCTAACCCGATTTTTGTTCGTTCGCTTAATATTCTCTTCTCTGTTTCTGCCAAATCGGAAATGACTTGGGTGAAAAAAGACTTTTGGTCCATGATCCGTTGATCCATTTCCTCAAGAACAACGAGAGAGGCGCCCTTTTTCCGCAGCAAAGTGATCAAGTCAGAAATCTGTACGATCGTTTTTTCTAAATAACGAATTTTGCCTACAACCAATTCATCCCCCGCTTGAATATCCTTCAAGATCCGATCCATTTCTGTAAAAGTTGTTTTTTCATTTGCCACTCTGTCGGCTTCGATAACAATATGATCACAGCCATACTGCTTTAATTCGGCTAACTGCTTTGAAAGAAGATCAATCGTATAATTTCTTATGTAGCCATAGACACTCATTTACTCATCCTCCTTGCTTTTCCAAACATTTCTTAAAACAAAACTATTCTTTAAAAATAAACCTCTATTTAAATTAATCGGATGCATTGTTTTATTTTAAATAGTTTCTCTAAAAAACATTTCCTCTATTGAAAATTTCAGGTGTATCGTGTATAGTTATTAATTGTTGAGTCCAAAATATTTGGGATCCAATGAATTATCCTGAAAATCATATAAATTGCCAGCTATTTAAATTTAATGCCGCCTTAGCTCAGCCAGTAGAGCACCACCATGGTAAGGTGGGGGTCGTAAGTTCGAATCTGACAGGTGGCTTAAAAGATAAGATAAAGCAGCCATTCTCCTGCTTTATCTTATCTTTTTTTCTAAAATCACAAAATTCATTATAATGTATAATTCTATTTATCATTAGTTAGTTGAAAAAAATGAGATACCTTCAATTTTTTTGACTCTTCAGCAATATAAAATTTCAAAATTGTATTTTATAATAAACAAAAAGAAAGAAGACCTCGAAAGGTCTTCTTTCTTTTTGATTTTTATCAAAAGTATTATTTCTTTTTCAAACATGATTATAGCAGCTGACTCTGTCTTTTAACTTCTCAGTTTTGTTCTCAGTTAAATCACTTGCCAAATTGTCTTCTTATACTGCAATTTTATTTACCACAGCTATCTTCCCACATTTTTTAAGCTTTTTGCTTACTAAAAATCCAAGAAACAACAATAACTAAAATGACAGCTCCAATAATTGCTGGAACAATCGCCATTCCGCCTACAATAGGACCCCAAGATCCCAGTAAACTCTGACCGATCCATGAACCCACTAAACCAGCGATAATATTTCCAATCCATCCAGCCGGTAAATCTCTGCTAGTGATCGCACCTGCAACAGCCCCAATCACTCCACCTACTATTAATGTCCAAATTAAACTCATAATTTATCACTCCCTTATACCTCTATCGTACCATTCTTTCTCTCAGTAGCCAACTGATACGATTATGGTAGTATAAAAATTCTCATTGCTGGTTACTTCCTTTGGATATAAATGAGCTGTTCTTAACCGAAAATTGAATCAAACTCTTTAGTATGCTAAAATTGAAATTATAAAAAAATGTCTCATGCTGTCTGTCTATCTCACTTTGGAATTATCGTTGACTGATATCCCAAACCTATCCTTGGAGGAAATCAAATGGAAGTCCACACTCAAAAATCAAAAAAAGGTGCTCTAATTAAAAAAAAAGCGGCTGAACCTGACTCACAACTGATGCTGTTGTTTTTAATTGCTCTGCTAGTAAGTATCATGACCGTATTTCCTTTCATTATAAAAAATGGCATCTATAATCAAGATGATTTGGCTTTTCATAAAATGATACTCGAAAGCTACTACGAGTGTGTTAAACAATTGAATTTTTTCCCTAAAATTTTTTTTAATATGGCAAACGGATATGGATATGCAGCTGATTTGTTTTATCCATCCATTTTTTTGCTTCCATACGCCATTTTCAGACTACTAGGATTTTCGTTCACAAACGCTTATTTCCTTTATCAAATAACCATTAGTTTAGCTGCCTTTTTATGTTCCTATTACTTTTTCAAAAAAATTTCAGAAAAATTCTCACCAAGCTTATTATTTGCCAGTTTTTATACTTTGTCTACCTACCGTTTGATCGATCAGACCATCCGTGGCGCTCTGGGAGAAACTTTGGTATTTATTTTTTTACCCATTGCTATGCTTGGTTTATTTTATATTTTTCATAAAAAAAATTATGAAAAATGGTATATTCTGACGATCGGTATGGTCGGATCGATTCTTTCTCATTTCATTACTTCCTTTTTTTTATTTTTATTTATCATTGGGATCTTATTGCTCAGTTTAACAAACTTTACTGAATTCAAAAAAAACTTTATGGCTTTGTTTAAAGCCGGCTTGACATCACTTGCCTTGCTATTATGGCTATTTCTGCCAATTATAGAGCAGACTCGACATGCTAATTTTAATTATCAACAAATGGCTATTTGGAGTATCGGGTTTGATTACGGGATAGGCGATTTCGTGGGTCAGTCTTTAACCAGTGTATCTGGTGTATGGAACGACCTTTCGCCAAATATCGGGATCGTCTTATTGATTCCCTTGATCGTCTCCCCCTTTTACTATAAAAAAGCAAATCGGCCTGTCCGCATTTGCATTATGGCAAGTTTATTCTTTACGATCGCTTCGACTAATTTATTTCCGTGGAGTTATTTTAAAGAATCTATTTTTGCTGCTATTCAGTTTCCCTGGCGGCTGCTAATTTTTGTCACTTTTTTTACATCGATCATTGCGGTTTACATCTTAGCCGATAAGCTCACTCTTGATTTAAAAAATACTTTATTGTGGATCACTGGACTTTTACTTCTTACGATCAGTTTCAATGGCTATACGCTTTATCGATTTGAACAAATGAATACAGATTTGATTACAGATGAGAACTATGCTGAATTCCAGTTAAATGCTCTTGGAGGCGGCAAAGAATATTTGGTCAAAGACACCAATTATGATCTATTTCTTCAAAATACCAGCCACAATATTTCTATTACCGGAAAAACGAGCAGTTTTCAGATAACACCTACTAAAGACGAAAGCGGGGTTTTGGAAGCTACCATTCAGGTAGAAGAAAACGCGGAAGTCCTTTTTCCTCTTTCTTATTATTACGGCTATCAAGCGACTGTCAACAATAAACAATCTACGCTCTATGAGAAAAATGGTCAAATCGCTTTAAAACTTAATAAAGGAAAATATACCATAAAAATCGAATATAAAAAAACTGAGGTCCAAAAAAAATCCTTGATGATCTCTGTAGTCATTTTTTTTCTTTTTATTGTATTTTTAGTAAGAAAATGGTTTAAAAATACTCATAACAAAAAACGATTTTCTAAAAATTTTAGAGATGGATCGTTCTAATTTATGAAAATATTTCAAGAAAAAAAGTTCAGACAAAAGGTTTCATCTTCAAGAAAAAGTTGCTTTTGACTCGCCGTTTATTCTCATTCGGGGCTAGCCCATTCATTTATATTGATCCATGAGTCCTCCTTTTTGTCCTGAATCTTTTTTATATAGAAATTTGCTGATCCATACATCCTAAAAGGATGCTTAAGCATCAACTTCATCAAAAAAGAACATTCGAGAAAAAAATGGGGTTCCGCTTTCAATAAAACACATGAAATTATCTTGTTTCATTGCTTCCGCTCATTTCACCTAAATCATTCAAATGCCCTATACTCTTGAACTACTTTCTTTTCGTCTGGATGCTCTTTGTGATGTTGCACCGTTTTACGATAATGTTTTTTGTGTTCGGGTCGGCCGATCCATTTTTGCACGAATTTTTTTCTTTCCATTTAGAAACTAAAAATAAATAATCCCTTCTTCCTTATTTATCATCCAACACTTAAAAATGATAGTGATAATCGTTTTCGACTAAGGGGTATCCTTAGATAATATGATCAAAATAGCTTATATTTAAATCAGCAGAACTTATAACAGTCTATTAGATAAGAAGGGACCTGATTAAAATGGCTGAAACAAAACACAACGTTGCCGCTCAGAGCTGTGGAAACTGCAATTACTGGCAAGGACAACATATGATTGATTCGACCTCTAAAATTGTTTTTATCAACCCTAATGAATCTGCCAGTTGCTCTAATCCAGAAAGTCAGTATAGCGGTGAACTGGTTGCACCTTCAGAACATTGTGCTGCTTGGAAAGAATTAGTTACTCAATAATTCCTATGCCGCAAAAAATCCCGGTGATAGCTATTATAGTTATTGTAGTGACCCTAAAAGTTGGACCTTTTTCGGAGTGGAGAAATCCTCTCCGCTTTTTTGTCGTTCAAACAATTCTTTCTAAGCTGCTTTTAAAGCTGTTTCTCTAAATTGAACAGGACTCTGCCAATTTAATTTGACTTTGATTCTTTCATGGGTGTAGTAATGGATATTATTTATTAATGGCTTGTTTCAGTTTTTCAAGACGTGATAGATCTTGCCATAATAAATCTCTTGTTTTAGAGGACTAAAGAAATTCTCCATAATGGAATTATTTGAGCGATTTCCTTTTCAGGACATGCTTTGACAATTTTGTAGTCGTTCAACTTTTAACGATGCGCCTTCATCTGATACGTCACCCTTGAGGAATAAATTATTGCAGAAAATCTTAAAAAGACTTGCACCTATAAATTGCAGCCGCCAAATAAGCTGCCCAACCTTTTTTGGAGGAGAGCTGCAACTTGATTTGAAAATTGTTTATCTGACAAAAAATAAAAAGCTTCGGCTCGGTCCACACGTTTGTATCTTTTTAGGATCGACCCAAAACTATTTTTAATTCTCTACATTTCGAACATACTCATCAAAATAGATTAACAAATCCTGCTTTATTTTCTTTTCAGGTATTCTTCTTCAGAGTATGTCTTACCCGCGAGAGTTTCATTGAAAAAAGGTAAGCCGAAATCCTCCTTTAGCCTCTCCAACACTTGATCTTTATTCATCTGCAAAATCCTCCTCGTATTTTCAAAGTTCTTCACTGGCAATATAGCAATATTCTAAAAAATAGTCAAACCTGATAAACAGACTATCTAATTCCCCGCCATCTATTTTCCTATTTATGGAAATTATTAAAAAAATAATACAAATATTCAAAAGCAGTCAAAATTAAATACTTTATAGAAATCGGCGCAAAAAGTGTTCAGTTTCAAAAAAAAAAAAAAATAATTTCCAAAAAAAGGCAACTTCTTTTTTGGGATCGTTCGTATTTTTTTTAAAAAATTTTATTTTTTGCCTACCATTTATTTATTACTAAAGATTTTACAATAATTAAAATATTTTTTAAAA
>JAATEZ010000450.1 GCA_015655485.1 Lactobacillales bacterium
GCAAAATATATTTTGGAATTTCAAAACTTTTTAGAATTTCTTCTGCCCAATTTTTTGTGTATGGATCAAACATTTGAGTTGTTGAAGCAATGCTTATCTCAGCAGCCTTTTTACCTGTTAATAAAAAATTCAATAAGTCTGGTATCATTAATAACGTATTGCATTTATGAAATTCATTCGGTTTAGTGAATTTTTCAGCCAACAATTGGAATAGTGTATTCATTTCCATGATCTGATTTCCAGTTTTTTCATACAAATTTTTAAAATGAATAAAATCATTGATTTTTTCAAAAATGTGATTTGTTCGATTATCTCGATAATGAACAGGATTTGAAATCAGTTGATCATTTTCATCCAGCATCCCAAAATCTACGCCCCATGTATCAAGGCCTATACTAGCTATATCTGAAAACTCAGTTTTTGCTTTGTCTATTCCTATTAAAATATTTTTAACTAGATTCTCGATATCCCAATACAGAGTTCCGGCTTTACGAAGAGGCCGGTTCTCAAAACGATAAACTTCTTTAATCTGAAGCTCTTTCGCCTCGAAATTGCCTAAAATTACTCGCCCAGAAGAAGCACCAATATCAATCGCTAATACTTTTACCATTTTTTTCCCTCTCAATGATATTTCTTGTAACCAGGATGTTTGCCTGTTACTTTATATTGTGGTCTCATAGAAAAAAGCTTATCTAATGTTTCGCGAGGAATTTCTTTTTCTTCTTTATCACCGCTATTCAGCAACATCCTCGCGTGAAATGTGGTATTTGCAACTAGTTCTAGTGTCTCCATACGATAGTAAGCAGTAATGACATCACTGCCTACTGCCAATGCACCATGATTTTCAAGCAATAATACGTCATGTTCTTTTAAATAGGGCGCAATAGATTCAGGAACCTCATTTGTTGAAGGAATTCCAAAAGGAGTAATTGGAACAGACCCGATGACAATTGCATTTTCAATCAACGAATAATTGTCCAAAGGAATTTGCGCTAATGCAAAAGATGTAGCCACTGGAGGATGAGCATGAACAACACCATTAACATCTTCTCTTTCAGCATAGACACGTAAATGCATTCTAATTTCACTAGATGGCTTATAGCCTGTCGCACCTTCAACTATATTTGCATCTTTATCAATAACCAATAATTTTTCTGGCGTAATAAAACTTTTACTAATTCCCGTTGGAGTACAGAGATACATATTATTATCTAATCTAATGGAAACATTTCCATCATTTGCAGCAACCCATCCTTTTTGCCATAATTTATTACATACATCACATACTTGTTCCTTTAATATCAACATTTTTTCCTTATCCATCATTCCATCACTACTCTTTCCAAATTTCAATTTTTATGCTAATCTATTTCGTGAGAACTTCTAAAGGTATTCTATCAAAAAAAAAGGTAACCGGATTAAATGAAACTTATTAAGAATAATATTTCAAAAAAAAAAGTTATTCCATTCAAAATCGTTCAAAATCGTTCATTTTAGGAGATTAGCTATGGATGCACAAAAAAGATTAGACGATATCATGTCTATAGTTTCAAAAAAGAAAAGGGTTTCGAATGCTGATTTAAGCAAAGCAGTTTTCTGTAGTCCGTCCACCTTAAGACGTGATTTGATTGAACTTGAAAAAAAAGAATTGCTAAAAAGAATTCACGGAGGAGTTATTCTTAACAAATTTGATACTTCAGAGCCCGCACTCTTTCTACGAGAGACCGAACATTTAGAACAAAAGAAAGCCATCGCGAATATTGCGTCATCAATTATCGGGCCTGGAATGTGCATTTTTTTAGACGCAAGTTCGACTGTGTTTGAATTATGTCCTTTGATCACTTCCATTGAACACCTCATAATTTTTACTAGTGGTCTTAAAGCCGCATCCTTTCTCAGTGATAGTTGCTCGAAAACAACGAAAATATTTGTTAACGGAGGAGAAATAAAGCATCGAGCTTCTTCAATAATAAAAGTTGACTCCGGCTCACAGTTCATTGACCATTTTAATATTGACGTAGCATTTTTCTCGGCAAGAGGGATTGATCAAAATGGTATATACGAAGCAAATTTGGCTCAAGCTGTCTCAAAAAAATACGTGATGGAACATTCCAGACAAAGCTGCTTATTAATTGATAATTCTAAATTTAATCAAAGCCAATTCTTTAAAATAGGTGATTTTAAAAATTATAATATTTTAATAAGTAATACCAAACCAGATGACAACCTATTAACTTCTGCTGAAAAAAATGATATAGAATGGTTGTTTGATTAATTAAATGGCCTTTTTATTTTGTGATTGCTGCCAAAATCATCTAGGACGAACCAAAAGTCAGTCAATAATTGAAAAATGAGAAAAATGATAGAGAATTCCGAAAGATTCGGTTACTTTCTATCCTTTGCGTCTCTTTGTCAAAGATACTAAAATGATTTGCGCTGCCTCAAATTCTTTTGCGACAAAGGATGGAACCACCAAAAAAATTGGAAAACAAAATCCCGGAGTAAAAGGATTTTTGTTTTCCAATTTCTTTTTTTGCCCTCTTGATGACTTTTCATTTGTAAAAAAGAGGCAATAACAAGTTCACTGGTGAAATTCAATAATAACCGTTAATAACTATCCTTGTTATTTTTCTCTAGCAGATCATTATACGAATACTTTCTCCTGCTGCTGTTCTTTCTGGTGCAGCTGATGTTTATTGCCCCATTCATGCATCGCCATTAAAATGGGTTCCAGGGTCCGGCCATAATCCGTCATCCCGTATTCTACCTTTGGCGGTACTTCAGGATAAACTTTGCGAAAAATAATATCTTCTTTTTCTAATTCCCGCAACTGTTTGGTCAGCATCTTCTGAGTAATGTCGGGAATTTCCCTTTTTAATTCACTAAAACGCAAAACATCCGTCGCCAGAAGATTCAACAAAATCACCGGTTTCCACTTTCCAACTAAAATGTCCAAGGAAGCACTGATTTGACAATAATTTTGACTATTTGCTCTCATAAAGAGGCCTCCTGCCCTTAAGTATCCTTTTGTATACTACACCACTTCAAAGTACCTACTTCTCTTTTTGATACTTTAATATTATACTAGATGTAGAATAAATTCAATAGGAGGAAAATTTTAATTATGGAAAATAAAAATTTTTTGCCCACTTTTGATCCAAGCAAGGGAATGGAATTTGGGATCTACACTCTTGGAGACCATCTCGCTGACCCGCATACAAAAAAAAGAATTTCAGCCAAGCAACGTTTAGATGAAATCGTTGAAATGGCAAAATTGGCAGAACAAGCCGGTTTGGATGTGATAACTGTCGGCGAAAGTCATCAAGATTATTTTGTTACTCAAGCTCACAGTGTTCTTTTAGCTGCCATTGCTCAAGCCACAGAAAAAATCAAGATTTCAAGCGGAGCAACGATCATCAGTACCTCTGATCCGGTCCGTGTATTCGAAGATTTTGCGACGATCGATTTATTGTCTGGCGGACGAATGGAAGTTGTGGCCGGCAGAGCCTCAAGAGTTGGTTTATTTGAGCTTTTGGGTTATGATTTACAGGACTATGAAGAATTATTTGAAGAAAAATTCGAACTGCTTTTGCAGATCAATCAAAAAGAATATGTGACTTGGAAAGGAAAATTCCGCGCACCATTAAATGAGGCTCATATTATTCCCCGGCCGCTAAAAGGCCATCTGCCTATTTGGAGAGCAGTAGGCGGCTCCTTAGAAAGTGCAGCTAGAGCAGGAAGGCTGGGTGTTCCCATGTATCAGGCACATTTAGGCGGACCCGCAGTCGTCTTCAAACGTGCCATTGATATCTACCGAGAATATGCCCAGGCAAGCGGCTTTGATGCCAAAACTTTACCGGTAGCAACAGCGGGCTTTTTCTATGCAGCCGATACCACTCAACAGGCCTTAGCAGAATATTATCCCCATATCAATGAAGGGATGAAAAAAACGAATGGTCAGGGATTTCCCAAACAATCTTTTGCCCACTCTCAGGATAAAACAAGCATCATCAATGTTGGAACAGCGGATCAAATCATTGAAAAATTATTATATCAGCATGAAATGTTTGGACAACAACGATATATTGCCCAATTAGATTTTGGCGGCGTTCCTTTTAACAAAATCATGAAAAACATCGATATAATCGGAAATAAAATTTTACCGGCCATTAAAAAATACACGGCAAAATAGAGGAGGAAATAACATGAAAATCGTTTTATTATCAGGATCCAATGTGGGGAGCAAGACAAGGATCGCCATGGATCAAGTCAAACAAACCTTGACGGAAAAAAATCCTGAGCATGAGGTCAGTTTACTAGATTTAAAAGAATACAAGATGGAGTTCAGCGATGGCCGCAACTATCTGGATTATAAAGGAGATACGGGCTATGTTGTGACTCAACTGATGGCGGCTGATGTCATTATCATCGGGAGCCCTATTTTTCAGGCCTCGATCCCGGCATCGTTAAAAAATATTTTTGATTTATTGCCGCAAAATGCCTTGTTGAATAAAACGGTCAGCATGGTCATTACGGCCGGTTCACCCAAACATTTTCTCATCGCGGAACAGCAGCTGAAACCGATTTTAGGCTATATGAAAGCCAATGTCGTCCAAAATTATGTTTTTATAGAAGAAATCGACTTCTTCCAAGGAAAAATCATTAACGATGACGTCTTGTTTCGCATTGAAAAGCTGGTAGAAGACACGATTATTTTGGCGGCTACTTATCAGCAGATATTGGCAGAGCACGAAGATCAATATGGTTTTTAAAAACCTGCTGATATCGTTAAAAAGAAAAAATCGCAATATTTGGTCCAGTTTCCTTTTGGGATGATCTATTAAAAAATGGTATTCCACTTGAATTTTTTTACAGTAATATAGGACTAATATTCCCTTAACCAATGTTCAAACTAATTTTTCCTTTTATTTATTTTCAGCCCCTTCTTGCTTCTATATTGAAGCAAGATGGGGCTGAATAAGTTTAATACTCGACTTTTCTGTAATAACGGCGGATATCTAAATCATGTCCAGTATATTTTTCGAAATGTTCTGCCAGGCGATCCACCAGTATCGTTGAAATAATACAAGGAGCCATAATCCAGCGGAATTTATCATCAATATTTTCTAATATAAAATCCTTAGAATCAATAACAACTAAATTATCCGTAACATTTTTCGCAAAATTTTCTACTCGTTCATCTAATTTTCGCCCTTTCCCTTCTCCTTTGATCAAAAATAAGGGAACTGTCTCATCCAATAGCTCTAAAGTCCCGTGGAAAAATTCTGCTGAAGTGACTGATTTTGTTCTTTGCCATTGCATTTCCTCAAGGATACACATAGAAAACAGATAAACTTCTCCCCACATTTCGGAACCGCCGACCCATAGCTGATAAGGAACATCATGATATTTTTTAGCGATCTCATTTGCTCTAGGCTCGAATTTTTGCTTTGCTTTTAATAAATTATCCGGCAATTTTTCAAGTTGTTCTGCAAATTCTTCATAATCTTTAAAATCTCCATGCAAATTTAATAACTTGAAATATAGCCAGAATAACATCATATACTCATATTCCACACCATTTTCGTGCCGCATTGGTATAAACCATGTGGATAGTTTTCCAACTGGCGAGTCTTCATTTTTTGTTATTCCTACAATACGTACATTTTGTGCATGCGCCCAATTGATCAAATCGACAGTTTCTTTTGTGTCTCCTGATTTTGACATCGTAATGATGACCGAGTCTTTAGAAATATTCTTATTTCCTTTGGTCACTAGTTCTGCAGCCTGTTCTAGATGAACAGAAATATTACTTAGCTCTTTTGACATTTCAGCCAGACTGATCATTGGAGCTAAGCTGCCGCCAACACTGGAAAAAAAGATATTCGAATATCCTTGATTATGAATCTCTTCCGCGACTTTTTCAGCGATGGGCCTCGCTTGAATGATCACTTCCTTGCTATTTGAATATTCCTTCTCATCAAAATTCAATAATTTTGCCATTTTAAC
>JAATEZ010000163.1 GCA_015655485.1 Lactobacillales bacterium
AAAATATTTTTATTTTTTTGAGGCGGCTATTCCAAGGACTGGTTTTTTATTGTCAAAAAGAATTCTTCTTTGCTATCGCATGAAATAAACTGACCGTTGATCAACCCAAAATATCTTTCTGATAGCTCCGGGTGTTTTTTTTTGCATTTGGCAATACATCCTGTTTTCAGCTTATAATTCATTTCTCTGGAAGATTCTTTCAACTCCTTCATGTCAAAATTCGAACATCTTTTACACACTTCTACCTTGATCTTTTTCATATTCTCCGCCTCTTTTATTTTAACATTTTGGTTGTCAGCCAAACTGCAAAGCCTGCAATCGGCACAAAGCCCATAAATTTAACCATCCAGTCCATTTCTAAACCGTATAAATAGAGGCAGGAAAAGCATGCGGTTATCCATATAAATCCAATTTTAAATAAAGGTGCCGCCTCTGAAACCAGGCATACACCAATACTGATCAAGAACAGGCCGCCAATTACAAAGCTCATAAAATCTCTATCCAGAAAATTGATGGGATAAAGTAAGCCGCCGTAAATGATAGTTGCTACTCCTAATAATGCCAGACATAATCCAAAAATTGTCCATCCAGTCAAACTTATTCTTTCCTTTTTAAACATTTCAAAAACCTCCAGTATTCTATAATTTATTTGAATGAATATTAGAAAATATTCATTCATTTTTACTCTTTATTTAAAGGAGAATCAAATGAACTCTCCCTCTTTTATTTCTATAAAAAAACACCTTTCAAAAAATATTTTACGAATGTCCGCAGCGCTTCCATGTATCCTTCAAAATCTTCACTGGTAATATGACAATCAATATAATAAATAAAATCATATACTTTTATTACCTTATCGATAGTGTCCTTGTCATAATCATTTTGAATCAGCCGTTCCTGAAAAGTACGGATTAAAAAATGATGAAACGTATAGTCGGACTTTCCCTTATCCGATGCATAATATCGATGCAATAAGTTTGAAACTTCCGGCTTGTTCCATTCAGCCAAAATCCGATTATTTAAAACCTTCTCTAACGAATAATCAAATATTTTATCAATCACCTTTACAGGTTCTTCTTGCCAATCCACAGCTTCGATCAACTGATTCCTTACGCTCTCATTTTCTTGAATGTATATCGCTAAAAATATGTCCTCTTTCGATTGGTAATACTTATAAAATGAACCGACTGCCATTCCGGCTTGTTGTGTAATTTCGGATATGTTGGTATTCTTATAACCTTTTTTCGAGAATATGTCGTGAGCAGCAGTATCCAAGGATTTTTTTTTATTATCCACTTTTGCCCTCCTGTCTGTGAATGAATATATTCTTTTGTTCATTCATATTTTATCACTAAACTTTTCATTTTTCAACGATTTAAAATTATAAACTGAATTGGATCAAAAAAATAGACATAAACACTCAAAATTTCAATGTCAGCACCGCTGTGTCTATTCATTGATCAAAGAAATGTTCCTGTCTATAAAGTTATCGCAAAGAATTGATTTCTCGAAATTTCATTAACTAAAACAGTGAGCCGCCTGCCTCGACCACGTTTAATAAACTAAATGCGTTTCTTCTGCTCTACAGCGGTATTTTTAATATTCGCCCTGAACAAATTTTTCAAGCGCTGCTAATGAGCGCTCAACCTTTTCAGTCTCAATGCAATACGCCATTCTAAAATATCCTGGACAGCCGAAACTGTCTCCCGGGACCAAGATCAAATCATACTTTAAGGCTTTTTTACAAAAAACTTTGGCATCTTCTTCAAGTGCTTTGGGGAAAATATAAAATGTTCCGCCCGGCTTGACACAAGTAAAACCCAACTCCATAAGTTTGTTATAAATCAACTTCATATTTCTTTCATAAACGGACATATCACAAGTCAGATCAACGACTTCGGCAACTGCCAGCTGAATCAGCGAAGGCGGACAATTATGGCCGATCCCTCTTGAAATCTGCCCACAGATGCTGACGATCTCATCCGCGTCCTTGCAGGCGGGATTTGCTGCCACGTAACCGATCCGTTCTCCCGGCAAGGATAGAGATTTGGAATAGGAATAACAGGACAGTGTATTCGCATAAAATTTGGAAATATAGGGAGCATCCGTACCGCCGAAAAGAATTTCTCGATAAGGTTCGTCAGAAATAATAAAAATTTCGTGCCCATATTCTTTTTCCTTTTGACGCAAGATGTCGGCCAAATGTTTGACCGTGGCAGTGGAATAAACGATTCCCGACGGATTATTAGGCGAGTTGATCAGGATCGCCGCAACCTTCTCATTCAGCATTTCTTCAAACAGCGCAAAGTTGATTTGAAAATCAGACTTGCTCGGCGGAACAACCTTCAATTCGGCACCGGTCAAATCAACATAAGGATGATACTCAGGAAAAAACGGCGCAAACGTCAACACTTCATCTTCCGGCTCCGTCACGCATCTGAGCGCATGAGCCAAAGCTCCCGCTGCTCCAGATGTCATAAAGATATGCTCTTTAGTATAGTTCATTTCAAAACGATGATTTAAAGATTGAGCTATTTTCTCTCTGACAGAAGTAATACCTAAGCTCGGACTGTAGCCGTGAAGTTTTGCAGGTTTTTCATTCTTCAGCAAATCAATCATCACTTGCGTAAATTCTGCGGGAACTGGAACAGACGGGTTGCCCAGGCTATAATCAAAGACATTTTCATACCCGATTTCTTCGCCGCGTTTTGCTGCAAACTCGGCTAATTCTCTAATAGCAGATTTACCGCTCAACATTTTTTGGTACTTTTGTGCAATCATTTTTTATCCTCCTATATTTTTATAATCCGTTCACAATATATTCAGGCCGCTTCCCACTTGCAGCTAAAGCAAGATTCTGCCAATTGCGCTTATGCACCCGATAAAAATAGCTGGTCGTGATCCCGCCGATATGCGGTGAAAAAATAATTCAATCGACATATGCGGGCGGTAAATTCAACAGAATATTATCAGATGCGGTCGGCTCGGGAGCCACTGTATCTGATCCGGCACCTCTGATTTTTTCAGTAGTGATCGCTTCATAAAAAGCTTGATTATCACTCATCTCGCCGCGCGCCGTATGAATGATATAGGCATCCGGCTTCATTTTATTCAAAAAGCTGCTATTGATCATACCGCTAGTTTCAGGTGCGGCAGGACAATACAGACTGATCCTATCACAAGTATGTGCCATCCCATCAAGAGTCAGATCGGATATCTGATATCCTTTTTCCAAATCAGCCGCTTTCTTATTTTCGTATAATAATAAACCTCGCAGTCAAATGGCCGCAAGCGCTGCGCTGTTGCTTTGGCAATATCGCCAAACCCGATCAAGCCAACTTTACAGTCGGAATAGTTCTTTGATCCCCTGAATCATCATCTGCTCCTTCATAAGGATTTGATTTCCCGCTCTTTCCGTTCGATCACCGACAATAATATTCCGAAGCAGAGCCAGTATCAAGAGTATGGTCTGCTCCGCTACTGCGCCGGCATTCCCCCCTTGCAATTACAAACAAAAACACCATTTTTCTTAGCCGCTTCAAGGTCAATTCCGTTCAATCCGACTCCTTCTGATTGAATGATTTTAAGATTCCGCCTCTTTTGAATGACCTTCGCTGAAAGTTTTGC
>JAATEZ010000323.1 GCA_015655485.1 Lactobacillales bacterium
ATTTATTTATAAA
Organism: Lactobacillales bacterium; assembly: GCA_015655485.1. Lineage (GTDB taxonomy): Bacteria > Bacillota > Bacilli > Lactobacillales > Vagococcaceae > JAATEZ01. The sequence continues at coordinate 14 of JAATEZ010000323.1, forward strand.
AAAATTGACCATATTAGAGGAGGAAAAATCATGGCAAAAAAATTAATTGTTGCTTGCGGAAGTGGTGTGGCTACCAGTACAACTATTGCTGAAAAAATAAAAAGTAAGTTTGAAAATGATGGGATCGACTATCCCGTAGAAGCTGTAGATTATAAATCGATAATGAATGAATTGCCCAGCTCCAGTATCTATGTTTATATCGCGCAGCCAGATCAGGAAGTTTTAGATTATGCAGAACAATTGAATATCCCTGTTTTTCCAGGAATCCCTTTTTTGACGGGCATGGGAATGGAAACGGTTTATGAACAAATCGTAGCGGAAACAGAGAAATAAAACTTTAAAATATAAAAGGGAGTAAGGTGAAAAAAATGCACATTTTCCAAAATATTATTCAATACATTTTGAACTTAGGTTCAGCTATTTTTGTTCCATTGATCATTTTGGCTTTAGGACTGGTTGCCGGAATGAAATTTAGAAAAGCTTTTATGTCTGCGATCACTTTAGGTGTTGCCTTTACTGGTATGAGCATGGTTATTTCTTTTATGTCCAATGCAGTAAGTCCAGCCTCAGAAGCATTGGCAAAAAATACAGGTGTTAGTTTACCGGCGCTGGACTTAGGCTGGACAGGAGCCGCCAGTATTACTTGGTCCTGGCCGTACGCATTTGTTTTTTTCGCTGTTGTGCTGGTAGTGAATTTTATTATGCTGATTTTGAAATGGACGAAGACGTTAAATGTGGACATGTGGAATGTTTGGGGGAAAGCGCTGACTGCCTATTTAGTGTATTTTATTAGCGGCAGCCTGATAGCCGGTTTCTTTACAGCGGTCGTGCAAGTTATTTTAGAGTTGAAAATGGGAGATATGTTTCAACGGCACATTCAAGACTTGACAGGAATTCCTCTGGTAACAGTCACTCATCTTATGAATATTTCGGCAGTCCTATTATTACCGTTTAATTTGTTGCTGGATAAAATTCCGCTTTTTAATCGAAAAGCCGATACGAATGCGCTAAAGAAAAAAATAGGAATTTTTTCAGAGAATTCTGTTATGGGATTTATCATAGGGGTATTATTAGGTTTGGCAGCAGCCTATGGAATTTCCGGGTCACTCAATTTAGCTATTCAAATCGCGACAGCGATGGCTTTGTTCCCGATGATTTCAAAAATGTTTATGCAATCATTGTCACCTTTAGCAGATGCCATGTCAGAAATGATGAAGAGAAGATTTAAAGATCGTGAGATCTATATTGGTCTGGACTGGCCGATTTTAGCAGGAAGATCTGAAATTTGGGTAACGGCGATTTTACTAGTTCCCGTATTTATTGGGTACTCTTTGATCCTTCCCGGGAATACAGTTCTGCCTTTAGCAGGGGTCATAAATTATTCAATTGCTGTAGGCGGGCTACTGCTGACCGGCGGTAATTTGTATAGAATGTTAGTTTTGGGCGTGATATCCATGCCATTGTATCTTTACAGTGCAACTTACTTTGCACCGATCCGAACAGGATTAGCAGAGAAGACTGGTGCTGTGGATATAGCAAAAGGTCAGTCGATCACTTGGTCTTCCATTGAAGGACCGGAGTTTCGTATCTTATTTGCTGAAGCTTTCAAAGGAAATTTTTTGGCGGTCGCGGGTGCGGTTGTTTTCATAGGGATGTTTATATGGCTGTACAAGTATATGACTAAAGTCAAACTGCCTAGTAAAAGATATGAAGATGTGAAGTAATATGGATAAAAGCAAAAAAATATTATCAACTAAAGTATTTTGGTTGGGTCTTTTATTTTTTTCGACGATTTTATTTTTAATTGCTTTAGCAACAAAAATTTATAGTATAAACCTGGCTGTGATTTGCCTTAGCGCAGTAATTTATAAGTATGGTGATTCAATTTTGTTTAAAGATTATAATTTGAAAAGAAAATCAAAGTCCTATTACGCTGAAATGACTCAGAAAAAAATGAAAGAATCTTTAAAGGCAAAAAGTAAAATAAGCTGAAATCAGGAGATGATTTAATTATGAGTGATGGTCGGATAATGTTTGAAAGAGAAAGAGAAGACCTGGCAAAGATCGTAAAATTAATATTCGAGCGCAAAAATACAAATGTTGCCGGTGGTAATTTTTCATTTAAAGCAGTTGATGAAAAGGGGAAAGTTTATATTATTATGACACCAACGATGATGTCGGAAGCCTATTTGGGAAATCTCAGTCCTTCACAAATACTGGTAGTTGAACCTCATACCAGGAAAGTTATAGCTGGAGAAGGTCAATTAACGAGAGAGATCAACATGCATGAGGCAGTATACGATGCGAACCCAAAAATTAAGGCAGTTTTACATGCCCATGCTCCTAATAGTATGTTTTGGGCGACTAGCGGGCTGGATATGCCCAATTTAACTGAAGCGACTCAGAAAGTAAAAAATATACCTGTCATGGAGTTTGAACCAAACTGTTCGGAGGAGCTGGCTGCGATCGTCAGCAATTATATTAAGGAAAATGAGCTTGAAGTGCCGCATGAATTGTTATTAAACAGTCATGGAGTCTTGATAAATGCCACGGGAGATACCGGGCTGATGGCGATCCACAAGGCCTTGGCGATTTTAGATACTGTTGAATGGAATGCTGAAATTGCTTATAAACAGACTCTTTTTCAAGAAATGGGGATCTTAGACGGTTATTATTCAAAGGGGATAAAAGTAGGAACCATTGAAGATTTAAAAAAACATCATCCTATTTGGAACAATCAAGTAGAAGATGCAGGTGGCGATTGATAAAAAAAGCAAGCAGTATTTATTAAAAAAAATTAA
>JAATEZ010000479.1 GCA_015655485.1 Lactobacillales bacterium
ATTTATATCCAGCCCGTTGAATCGAGTATAAATATCCTGAACAATATTCTTATAATCTCCCAATTTCCTGCCGACAACCAAATCTTTCGCATCTACTAAAGTTTTACGGATTTTTTCTCCACCAGGAACTTCTCCAATCCCTTCACGTCCTTCATCATCGGTTAAAATAACAATATTCCTCGTAAAGTAAGGCCCGTGTGCACCGCTTAAATTTAATAACATACTGTCATACCCGGCAACAGGAACAATTTCCATTTTTTTTATTTTGACATTCATGCTTTATTCCTCCCATCCAAAGAAGCGAAGCGCTTTCTTAAGCAAACCAAATAAAATAATCGGTCTTTTCCTACTTTTCTGCTTTTTTAAGTGCAGAACTTCCGGATTTCTTTAAAAAGGTCAATAAATCAACCAGTTCAATTACTGCTCTTCATTCGGTTGAATTTCTCTTGGCAAGGTTTCAACTAACCGAAACTTGAAAACATTAAAAAAGAATCCACTCAAGTGGCCTTTTTCACTTTTCCAACAATAAACAGAACAAAAGTACTCTGCTCCAAAAAATAAGAAATAATTCAAGCTATCCATTCTCAATTTTTAAGCAGCGCAGCTTTTGAACCTTCTTTAGTTAGCAATAAACTAATACATCCATTGTCATGCGGGGATCCCTGTCACCATAACCAGGCCAAATTTCCAAGATTGGTCTGCGACTCATTAAAATGAACTCTTCCTGCCCAAGATAAAGGCCCGGTAAGCATTCTCGCCGGCGATTGGAATCAGTGTCTCTACATTTGTAATCGCCTCATCAAGCGGCATCGGTTTGATAATCGAATCAACAATCAAATCGATGCCTTCTTTATAGACCTCATTGGCAGAATAATCGGCACTGCCGACAACCGCGATCACCGGCAATTGATATTTTTTGGCCAGATGCGCTACACCGATCGGGGCTTTTCCCCCCAGTGATTGACCATCTAAACGTCCCTCACCGGTAATCACCAAGGCTGCTTCTTTCATTGCTGCTTCAATATCGATAATGGACAGCACCTCTTCAATCCCGGATTTTATCTGTGCCTTACAAAAAGTCAACAAACCGTATCCCATACCTCCGGCCGCGCCGGCACCAGGAGTATTCTCATAATCCAGACCGAGCTGCTCCTTTATAATCAGGCTAAATCTAAATAAAATTTTATCTAAAATTTCAACATCCGCTTGTGAAGCGCCTTTTTGAGGCCCAAAAATATAGGAAGCTCCGTTTTTACCACAAAGAGGATTATCCACATCAGACAGAGCAATGACAGGAACTTTTTTGAGCCGTTCATCCAACCCGCTCATATCAACCTTTTTTATCCGGGCAACTTCCTCTGCGCCGCAACCGACTTTCTTACCCGATTCGTCCGTAAAAGACACTCCTAAAGCTTGCGCCATCCCTACACCGGCATCGTTAGTGGCACTTCCGCCTAAACCCACATAGATTTTCCCGACCCCTTGATCTAAAGCACTTTTAATCAACTGACCAGTTCCAAAGGTGGTAGTCTTATAAGGATTCATCGTGTCAGGATTGGTTAAATGCAAGCCTGAATTTGCCGCCATCTCAATAACTGCTGTATCATTATGGATGATGCCATAGCGGGCTAAGACATCTTCACCCAAAGCTCCAACCACTGTCTCAGTGTACTCTTTTCCAGGGACAGTAGCCAGAATACTGGCAACCGTTCCCTCACCGCCGTCAGCAATAGAAAATTTCCGCACGGGAACCTCTGGAGCCACGCGATGGATCCCAACTTCGATCAACCGATTAATTTCTTCAGAAGAAGCACTTCCTTTGAACGAATCAGAAGCGATAATGATTTTATTCATACTTATTGCTCCCTTAACCATCGTTTCATTTCAATTCTAGGTTATTGATTTTTTCAAAATATTTTACAATACTGGAATGATCTTCTTTTTCAAAACCATCCATTTTCACTGCCTGCAAAATTTCCATCAACTCAGCGGTCAATGGCAAAGAAGCATTGATTGAGTGCGATGTATCCAGTGCATTTTGCAAGTCTTTGATATGCAAATCAATACGGAATCCTGGCTTGAAATTTCGTGCCAGCATCATTGGTGCTTTCGCATCCATGACTGTGCTTCCGGCAAGACCGCCGCGAATGGCTTGATAAACTTTTTCAGGGTCTACACCGGCTTTTTTTGCTAAAACCAGAGCTTCACTTACCGCAGCAATATTTATAGCCACAATGATTTGATTGGCCAGCTTGGTGATATTTCCTGCACCGACTGCTCCAACTAACGTTACATCGCCTGCCATATCCCGCAGCAAAGGTTCATATTTTTTAAATACCGCTTCGTCTCCGCCTACCATTACTGAGATTGTACCGTCGACCGCTTTAGGTTCGCCGCCGGAAACAGGAGCATCTAAGAAACTCACACCTTTTTCAGCTAATTTTTCAGCAAATTCCTGACTGGCCACCGGCGAAATAGAACTCATGTCAATAACTGTTTTACCTGACGCTAAACCAGCTGCAATACCTTCTTCACTAAATAACGCAGCTTTTACATTAGGAGAATTCGGCAGCATTGTGACGACTACTTCAACTTGTTCTGCCACTTGCTTGCCGTTTTTTGCAGAATCTGCTCCAGATGCGGCCAAGTCTTTCACTGCTTCTTTATTAAAATCAAAAACAGTTACTTTGTGACCTGCCTTCAACAAATTTTTTGCCATGGGGCGTCCCATGATTCCTAAACCGATAAATCCTACGTTCATAATCACATCATCCTTTTCAATTTCTTTTGTCTATTCCATTCTAAAAGATTAGTTTCCAATATAAAATGTCTCCCATACTAAATTTTCAATGAAAAGTAGAAAAAAACATAGCTTTAAAAACACTTTCAAGTGATCGGCGCGGGATTAAAGACACAAACATCATTATAAATATGATATGTCTCGGTAAATGGCTTTTTAGTTCCGCTGGCTACATCAACAATATAGTTAAAAACATCCACACCCATTTCAGCCAGCGTCTTTTCCCCAGTCAATATCGCTCCGGCATCAATATCGATGATATCATCCCAATGCTGTTTCAAGTCTGATCGGGTACACAGTTTGATCACAGGCAGAGCCTGCAGTCCGTAAGGAGTTCCGCGTCCAGTGACAAAGACTTGCACCGCGGCCCCTGAACACATCTGCATTGTACCGCATACAAAATCACTGGCTGGTGTGGCGGCATAAATGAGCCCGTGTTTGGTAGGAATTTCTCCCGGAGACAAGACTTCGACAATCTCCGAAGTTCCAGATTTAGCAATCGAACCCATTGCTTTTTCAACAATTGTTGAAAGTCCGCCTTTTTTATTTCCCGGAGTTGGATTAGCACTGCGGTCGACCTTTCCATTATCTAAATATTGATCATACCAGCGCATTTCAGAAACAAGTTTGTCACAAACTGGAGCACTAGTGATCCGATCAGCCAGCAGTTCGACTCCATCTCTGACTTCAGTAACTTCGGAAAACATAACCGTTGCTCCGGCAGCAACCAACAGATCTGAGGCAAAACCCGCGGACGGATTAGCCGTTACTCCGGAGAAAGCATCGCTGCCGCCGCATTGCATTCCCACCAGCAATTGTGATAAAGGCAAGGTTTCCCGTCTGCGTTCATTCAGCTTTGTTAATTTTTTTTCAGCCATGGCGCAGATAGCTGCAAGCATCTCCTGAAACCCGCCAAAATCCTGCAATACGATCAGATTTTCCGAATTGATCAATTCCGGTCCCATCATCATCTCCGGCCGCAGCTTTTCACAACCGAGAGCAACCACCATGACCTCACCGCCAAAATTAGGATGCTCCAGCAAATGGTGCAGCGCACGAATAGGAATCTTGGCATCAGGAGCGTTGATCGCTACTCCACAGCCATAAGCGTGATTAACGACCATGACATCATCTACATGCGGATACCGCGGTAAAATCTCCTTGCGAATCTTTCTGACTGCCACATTCAAAACGCCTACGACGCACTGAACCGTCGTATGAATGGCCAAGATATTCCTGGTTCCCGCAAATTCATTTTTTGAATTTCGATAGCCTTCAAAAGTAGTTCGCGGCAAAGGTGGAAGATCCCGCCTTTTTACATGATTTCCCGGACGCAGCTGATTTAAGCTCGGTGCTTTAGGCAAAATCAGCAGATCCTCATTGATCCACTGCCCCTTTTTTATGGCAGTTTTTGCATACCCCAGCAAAACATGGTAACGGATGATTTTCCCATTCGCAGGAATATCTTCAAGTGCTACTTTGTGACTTTGCGGAATGTCTTCCCATAACAGCACATCATTTTCTACCAAAGTTCCTTTGGGCAGATCCCGCGTCAGGATGGCCACATTATCACGCGCGTCCACTTTTACTGTCTTTAATAATGCTTCCATTGTGTCTTCATCCCTTCTCTAGATAAATATCCCCAGTAGACAACCGGCTGCTACCCAGATCACATTTAAGCCCCATAATTTCCACACCGTGAATTTTACGTAATCGCTTAATTCCATGCCATCGGCCAACTCTGTAGCGATGTAAATCTGCGGCTGAGCGACAGGAGATATCATCGCACCAAAGTTCATGAACATCGTCAGGATAACTACATTCGCCGGAACTCCGTACTTTGATTCCAAGGCGACAACAATTGGTATCAAAGCGTAATACCAAGTATCGTTTGTAAAGATCAACATCAACGGCGTACTTAAAAGCGCCAAAATAATATAGATCCACGATCCTAAAGCACTTGGGATGATTTTGACAAGAACTTTTACCATTTCATCGAGCATCCCACTGGACTGCAGTACTCCTACAACGACTCCGGATAACAGAATCGCCGGCGCTACCGGAAACAAACTGGACGCATATTTCTTCAATAATTTATTTTGCAGTCCCAAATCAGGATAATTGATGACCAGCGCTAAGGTAAGACCGACCGCGAAAACAAAATAACTAGGTATATTTGGAAAAATACACAGTGCAGCAATCACTGAGACCGTCAGCAAAAGATCGGCATAAAACAGCTTTGGACGAGATAATTCTGTTTCTTCCATCATATTAATAACTGACTCAGAGGACACCTCTTCATCGCCGTTTGAATTTTTCTTTTGCTTGATCCCGAAAGTTACCGCTGCAGCAAGCAATATAACTACAGCAACGACCTGTAAAGGAAAGATATGTGTAAAAATATACCCGCCGGCATTAGGCGTCCCGCTCATTAAGCTTGCACTGCGCAATACTCTTGGATTCCAAGGAGTGTTGCACATGATCAGAATCGAAATAGCGGTTAAAAAAACTAAGATCCGTGCATCCATGTGATATTTCTTATACAGCGGCAGCATCAGCGGAATCGTAATTAAAAATACAGAAGTGACACTTCCATCCAATTCAGCGATCATTGCGATGATTACTGTCAAAACACACAATAATGGAGCAGACAACTTTGTTCTTTTTAATATTTTTTTTACAATATTATCAAATAATCCTGCATCAGACATTAAAGTAAAATACGGCAGCGAGAAAAGCATCAGTAAAGTAATATCCGAAGTTTTGGCTACACCGCTTACAATATACTTGCCAATTTGAGTCGGCCCTGCGCCGACCAGTATTGCACCGACAACTGGAATAATGCTGAACGAGAACAGCGTACTTACTTTCTTTTTTAACAATAGAACTGTGATAAGAATCATCATCGCAAATCCTATAAAAGCTACATAGCTCACAACAAGCCCTCCTTTTCTCTTTAATAGATCAGATCATCCAGTTTATCCACACCAGCTTTTTTCATTTCGGATTTCATTTGCTGCAATACCTTTTCCGGCGAAGTCAGATTGGGTTTGATTGGCTTGCCGACTTTGAGCCCGCGTATATTTGCCATTTCTTTGGCAGCTACAGGGAAACTGGCCGCATCCATTGAAATTCTGACTGGATTCAAACGAAATTGTGCTTCCAAACTCGCCTTGTAGTCTCCCGCCTGGAAAAAATTATAAATGGAACTAACTAATTCCGGATAAATATTGGCCGCCGTACAAACACCGCCAACCGACCCTGTACATAATCCGCCATAAACCAAAGTATCTTTTCCGCTGAATACGCGAAATTCAATGTCTCTAGTTGTACGGATAAACTCTGACATCAGCGAATAATCCCCGCTCGTATCCTTCAACCCGACAATATTTTTTACATTTCGTGCTAACCGCTCCACTAATTTTACTGACAAACCATAACCGACTCGACCGGGATTGTTATAAAGCAGAACGGGTAATTCCGGAACCGACTCTGCCACACTTTTGAAATGTTCAAACAATTCTTCTTCCGTTGGGGTCAAAAACATTGGCGAAAGAACTGAAATACCAAATACATGATTTTTTTCAGCGATTTTTGCCAGCCGTATCGCATTCCGTGTACGTATAGCACCAATTCCCATGTAGACCGGAACCCTCCCCTTGGTTTCATCAAGAATAATCTTTAACCCCTGCTCCAGCTCTTCATCATCAAACATATAAAATTCACCATTACTGCCATAAGCAAGGATTCCATGAACACCGTTGTCAATAACAAAATCCACCTGCTTTCGCAAAGACTTCTCATCAATATTTTCCTGCTCGTCCACTGGTGTAATAATAGGTACAATAATTCCTCTGATCTTTTCAATCTCCATTATTTCGTCCCTCTCCTCAAATTTCTGCTAGCTGATGATTCGTTTAAAGAAATATTTCTTGTAAAAATATTATAGCGCTTTCTACATTTTTAATTGTAATTTACTTCACATATCCTTTCTATGTTCCATAACCTAAAAAAAATAATAAATTTGAAATATTTTTTAGGTTGCGAAAC
>JAATEZ010000451.1 GCA_015655485.1 Lactobacillales bacterium
AAGCGCCGGTAGCGCAGAAATTGACTCTGGGAACAAAATTGATATCAAGAGAATCTGTCACAAAAGCCGTTTATTAGACGGAAAATTTTGAATGTCTATTAAAAAAAATATCATTGAATTCAAGATCAAAACACTTTTTTTATTACAAGGACATTCACTTAAAGAAGAGAGGGAACATTATGTCCCGCCTCTTCTTTAAGTGAATGTCCTTTTTTTATTTTTTTTGATGACCGGTATTTCGTTTTTGCAATTTTTGGTTCATATCATGAATCTGCCTGTCGTCAAAAACAGAAACAATCAGCCAAATAATGATATAAATGATTAAAACCTGAGGAAAAAAGCGCGGAAGTTCTGATAAATTGGCTAACCAGTGACACCAATAAGCGGAAATGGCTACTGTGAGAAAGGTCAGTAAGAAATGGATACTTAAGGCGCTAATAAAGTTGAGCCGCTCTATTTTAAAAAGAATGGAGTAGGTCCCGATCAGGGCACTCATCAGCATCACGATCAAACAACTGGAAATCGTGATCGTAGTTACATCATGAACGACAAAAAGCGAAAAGATCAAATAAAAAAAGCTTCCAAAACCAATTCCGATAATCATTTTTTTTAATAAAGAATGGACTTTATTCATCTGTTTCAGTGCTCCTCTCTTCGAAAAGTACTTTTCTTAAATTTTTCAGACAGCTTCGACTGACTCCAACCGTTTCACCATTTGTCAAATGGGCCATCATTGTTCCTGAAAAGCTCTTGCTCAATCTTTCAAGATAGGAGAGATTGATGATCGTACTGCGTGAAATTTTGACAAAATCGGTTTTATTAAGTAAAGCAGAAAGCTTGGCAAGGCTTTGCCGGTAAGTTATAGTTTCAGAAAAAGTGTGAATCGTTAAATAATCTCCATATACTTCAAAAAATAGTACGTTAATAACGGGGATCCGGTAAATTTGATCTTTGTTTTTGATGGTCAGAATCTGATTTGCGCTCTTATAATTTTTCAGATAATCTTCCAGTTCTTGAATAAGGGGTGAGTAGGATTGAGCAGAAATTTCAATTTCGATTTCATCTGGAAGAAGATTCGGTTTTTGATAAAATTTTATTTTCAATCAGTCTCGCTCCTTTCTTCTCTAAAAAGGAAGCAAATCGCCTTTCCTTTTCTATTTCCTTTTTTTATAGTATACCTCATTTTTGAATGTGATATACCTTTTGGAAGCTGAAGAATGCCTGCTGCGATCACAAATAATTTTGTATGAAAAGTTTTTAAGCTTTTTTCACAATGATTCATTCTTGGGTTGAAAGCGAGACATGCATCAGCCTTTTACTCAACAGGGCCAAAATAATCAGACAAATAAAGATAGAAGCAAAAAGCAGCAGCAGATCCTGAAAAGCAGAAGTGAGCTGGTTATGCCAGACATAGCCGAGCCCTAAGTATTGGCTTAGGTAGCTTGAAGTTTGATCAGGGAGCTTTGCCAAAGCCGGTTTCATCAAAATTCTTCTAAAAAGCGAAGAAGAATAAGATAAAGGAAAGGACTTGATGATCGTTTGTACAGAGGCTGAGAAGCTTCCGATCGGAATATACGCACCGGTGATGAAACCTGAAATAGCGCTCAGGATACTTGTGACGGCTCGAAGTGTTGCTTCTGACTGGATCAGGGAGCAGATAATCAAATTGAAAGCAGAAGAAGCCAGAGAGCTGATCCCCATGACCGCTATTGAATAAAGAATTTGTTCGAGAGACAAGAAAAACCCATCTTTGATTGAAAAATAAGTTGAACAAATCGCAAATGCGGATAACTGCATCAAAAAAGCGACGACGCAGGCACTAAGAAAATAGCCGCATAATAATGAAATCAATGAAGCAGGAGTCAGTGAAAAATCCATAAATTTCTTATTTACTTTATCATTGATCAGTTGGCCCAGCATAGTAAGAGAAGTTGTCAAACCGGTCACGGTCAAAAGCGCACCAAGCATCCATAGATCCAGCAGCTCTCCTTTGCCAGGAATCGCTTTGAATTGCTGCAGCATGCTGGCTCTTAAAAAAAGAATATATAAAACGAAAACAATCAGAGAACCGATCAGAGAAAAAAATAAAGTTGTTGGATTTTTAAAATAAATCATAGTGTTTCGCTTAAAAATGGCTTTCATGATCCATAAACTCCTTTCCGGAAATCGCTAAAAAAACATCATTCATATCAATTGGTTTGAAAGTGAAATCAGAAATCCAGTCGGATATTTTTGCTAAAATAGTCATGGCCTCTTTGGGAGAAGCAACCGGAATTCCCTGCCCCTTGTTTCTATCAATGATCAGCGGGTAATCAGCGGCGATTTTTTCTAAAGTCTGATTATTTATTGGCGTTATCCAAAGCGTCGGGCGGCCGTGTTTTTCTTTTAATTGTCTGGCTGATCCCTCTTCCAAC
>JAATEZ010000468.1 GCA_015655485.1 Lactobacillales bacterium
AAAACGGGAAAAAGAATAGGACACATCAAGGGAAACTATGTCAGAATTTTTTTAACTCGTTTGACCTGAGTACTTCACACTTATTCTATACTTAAAACTCTACACCAGACACCATATCATCGATGATTTCTTTACTGGTGCGAACCTTCTTAATTAAACTTATGGCACTATTTACACTATTAACTCCGTTATCAAGATCACCATTCTGCTGAGCAATTCTAGGCCCTTGCGTCCCCTTCATCATTTTAGCGATTTCAAGAACGGATGCTCCCTGCTCAGATTTCTTATACAACTCAATTCCAAGCTTATGCGGTGTTGTCCGCCAATAACTAGGCAGTGCCTTAAACAGTAGTAAATCAGTGGATTCAGTATTGATGATATCTTGCTTGCAAACATCGGCTGTGAGACATTCTTCCGCTGTCATAAAAGCCGTACCTGCAAAAACTCCCTCTGCACCAAGAGCCAGAGCAGCCTTAAATCCCCGGTTTTCTACAATTCCGCCGGCCGCCATAACCGGAACACTGACGCTGTCAGCAATGATCGGAACAATACTGAAGGTTCCAATCGAATGACTCGGCATACCGCCGCCTTCATCAAAACCTGTTGCTACAATAATATCTGCGCCTGCTGCTTCTGCTTGTCTTGAGTTTTCTATTGTAGGATCCAGAGCACGATAGATGACTGTTAAACCAAGTTCTTTTAAGTGCCTGATCACCTTCTCGTTTGCTTCACCGACAGCAACAACATATTGTACGTTTTCCTCACAGACAATTTTGAGAACAGCTTCAGAAAACGTACCTGAAAGCTCAGCAGCGCCTTCTTCATCAGTACCAGGTATCATATAATTTACAGCAAACGGTTTATCCGTTAAGGTACGTGTTTTACGAATTTGAGTGCGCATCCGTTCGCCGGTCTCAATCGGATCTTTGGTTACGGTCGTTTGTCCGGCATTGGCTCCTAATGTGCCCAACCCTCCTGCATTTGATACAGCAGCAACTAATTCAGCAGATGTGATCCATGCCATAGGCGCCTGGATAATTGGATATTTGACGTTTAAAATTTCTGTAATTCTGTTCATCTTAAGCTCCATTCTGTGCCATGTTCCGCTTGTCCGGCACAAATAGTGATGAAAATGAGTGAGCGGAACACTCCTTTTTTAACAAATATTGTTAAATACTGAAGGATTCAGTCAATATTTTCCGCTTCTACAAACAGAAATTTATGGCCTCGACTTTCTGGATCTCATAATCATATTGTTTGCTACCTAACAATATGATGAAATAAAAAAGTCAATCCTTCGCCGCCCCTATTGATGGATTAGTTGTTATCGGGAATATTCATAGATACTTTTTCCAAAATATCAAAAAATATATCGATTTCTTCTTCAGTCAAATTTTTTTTAATTTGTTCCTCCGCATAAGCAAGTTTTTGGATAATTTGGTTGTGAATGCTAAGAGCTTTATCCGTCAAAACAATTTTTTTCAGTCTTGCATCATCAGGAACTGATTCACGTGTGATAAGCTCCTTTTTCTCCATTGACTGCAGGATACCAGTAGCGGTAGAGCGTCGAATGTTAAAGTATTTTTCCACATCCTTTTGATATACGTCCGTGTGTACTGACTCTAATCGTATAAAATCAATCACATGTCCCTGTAATCCAGTAATATTTTTTGGCATCGACGCATCAATGCTGCGGACCATTTGTATGGAAAGAATTCTGATCGAAAGTCCTATTTCTTTCTTACGCTGCATCATGTGCGCCTCCAAGTGTTAGGTAGCTAACAAATAGTATATATGCTTTCCTTATTATTTGTCAAGGTATTTTAAAGCAATTTTTTGAATTTACACAAAAACCTGACTGATTTCTCTTTGATGCCAAAAACTATTAATAAATAATATACAAAAATTTTCAGTTTTTACCTGCCTTCAACTTCAAAACTTGATACTTAATCAGTTAAATTCCCACTCAAAAATCAATTAAATATTTAAATCAAATACCAAAGCTACGCGACCGTCACATTGACTTCGACCTTGCAATGGATATTATCCCTAATTCTTTTACCCAATGCTCGCTGTGATTGTTTGTCAACTCTGATCGTCTATCTCTTCATATCTTTGTGACCAGAGCTATGTGGTTGTAGACATTGTACCCATCACAAAGAAGATATCCTTTAAAGTTTCGAAGAAATGGTTGCGGCACTTCTGGTACACTCATTTTGTTCTTATTCCTCAAGCTTTATTGGTATAATTTCTTGTTCTGATTTCACAAATAAAACATCTCCGAATTTACTGAACATTCTCAGTATAATCGGAGATGTTTTGTTAGAGTAGGTACTTTGTTATACGGCACCTACTGCCAAAGTTATGAATTGGTTATTTTTTTAACTAATAAGCCTGCTACCCATTTTTAATAGGAGTATTCTGTCTAAGAGGGTCACATCATTGCGTGGCTCTCTTCCCATTTTTATTATACTACTTTAAAAAAAGCCAGAAATGAATTGAATTTTTGGCTTTATATTTATTGATATAACGCATTCAAAAAATTGTTTAGGCTAAAATAACTTTAAACGCTCATGAATCTTCTCTAAAAAGGAGTGAGGAACGGTTTTTCTAAAAAAAGAAGTTCGTTTCTGTACCAGAAACACACATTCGTATCGTTGGCGAATAATTACAAACTGCACTGATCGTTCTGACAACTGCCGGCTGAAGAGTTTTCCGGTTGAACAGCTACAGCTGTTTGAAGGACTTGCTTAAATACCTCAACAGGTTGAGCCCCAGATACAGGAATGTTATTGATTAGAAAGTAAGGGACACCGCTAACGCCAAATGCCTGTACTTCGCGTTCATCTTGGTGGACTTCGTTTTCATAAGCATTGGATGTTATAACAGATCGTACCTTTTGTTCATCAAGTCCGGCCTTTTCAGCTAAAGCAACAAGTGTCTCATCATCAACTAAAGAAGCTCCTTGAGCAAAATAAGCATCTAACGCCAAAACTGCAAATGTGGTACCTTTTTGAACGGACTTGGCATAGTGAGTTACCCGATGAGCTTTTAACGTATTGGAGTATTGTGTGCGGTCGTAATCATAATCCAATCCGGCACGGCTTGCAATGGCCCTGATTTGTTGATGATGACTTCTTGCCTGCTCTGCAGTGAAGCCTTTTTTGCCGGCAACCAGCTCTTTCGTAGGGATTCCAGGAACCGGTTCAAAATCAGGATCCAGTTCAAAGCTTTTAAACTCTATATCAGCCTGAATCTGGAGTTCGTTCAGTGCAATGTCTAAATTTCGTTTTCCGATATAACAAAACGGGCATACATAATCAGACCAAATTTTAATTTTTATATTGTTTATGATGGTTCACCTCTCTTAATTTAATGATAAATTTTAAAAATGATTGTAACATTTTTTGTGTTCAATATCAACATATACGTTTTTTATTACTAACTATGGCTATAGCATTATTATTCATGTCTTACTCATCCTAATCTTTCCATTCTATTACTCTATATGCTAAAGCATAAGTTGGATTCAATTCAATTTTATC
>JAATEZ010000126.1 GCA_015655485.1 Lactobacillales bacterium
AAATCAGAACACGATCGAATGTTCCGATTCTTTTCCTGTCCAGTCGTAACGCCGACGCGGACAAGATCCTGGCGATGACGAGCGGCGGCGATGAATATATCGAAAAGCCCTTCAGCAATGAGGTTCTGATCGCAAAAATCAAAGCGATCCTTAGAAGAACCTATGAATATACGATCACTGAAAAAGAATATTTAACTTCCGAAATTTATTATGACTATGACACAAATCGATTTCACGTTCAACAGGATTCGATCGAACTGACTAAATCTGAAAAAAAAATCATGGAGCTGCTCTTAAAAAATCGGGGAAAAATCATTACTCGGGAAGAAATAGCCTTTGAATTATGGCAAACAGATGAATTTGTTTCGGACACCTCTTTATCGGTACTGGTTTCAAGGCTGCGCCATAAACTTAGTGTTCTTGCTGGAAAAAAAGAAATCGTCCAAACCAAGAAAGGTCTAGGGTACCTGATACCATGAAAATTTTAGTTCTGTACATAAAAAAACGCTGGAAACTGATCCTGATTTGTGCTGCGTTACTATTGTTATTAAATGGCTATTTTTTTATTTTTACTTATGAAAAGCTGCAGTTTTCAGACTTGGCTTATCTAGATGTTTTATTGATTTTTTTCGGTTTCGTTTTTTTAGGAGCAGATATTTATAAGTTTTGGCAATTTGAAAGAGCAGTTGGCCGATTTTCATCAGAGCAAATGATTCTTGTCGACAGAGTAAAGCCTTTTTTATCCCCAGAGATCCAATTGATTTTGCAGCACAATGAAGAACGATATCGAACAGAGCATTATCGACAAGCACAACAGTTAAGTGAGCTGAGTGATTATATCGCTAAATGGTCGCATGAAATCAAATTACCGCTATCTGCATTGAAAATGATGAATGAGCGCAATGAAGATCGTGAGTTAAAGGGTCAAATGACCTTTCAATTAGAACGAATCCAGCAGAATTTAAATACACTTTTAATGGCAAGCAAATGGCAAAACCCGCAAAATGACTTAGAATTGACCAAAGTTTCACTAGATCAAGCAGCAAAAGCAGCCATTCGCAATCATTCTTACTTTCTTATTCAGCAACATGTAGAAATCACGGTTCAATTAGCCGCGCTATCTGTATACAGTGATGCCAGATGGCTGGTTTATGTCTTAGACCAACTACTGTCCAATTCACTGAAATATGCTTCAGATTCGCCTAAAGTCAGTTTATCTGCAAAAGTTGTCGAGCAGGCTGTTATTTTGGAGTATCGTGATAATGGCCAAGGGATTTCTGAACAAGATTTGCCTTATATTTTTGACAAAGGCTTTGTCGGAAATTCTTTTAGGGCAGGAAACTATCGTTCAACTGGGATGGGATTATATTTTGCAAGACAAATTTTGGAGAGATTAGGGCATCGGATCGAAGCTGCTTCGGTTGAAGAGCAAGGAACTATTTTTAAAATTTATTTTGCCGATACGCGTGATTTTTTCTTGCTTACATAGATGAAAGCTTCTGGCACAAAATGTAAGGAGAATGAAAGGATTATTGATGTTAGAGATGATAAAGTAAGTTTATCAGGAATAAAGAGAGTATTGATCCCCTGATAAAAAGGAGAATTTTTATGAACAAAATCGTTGAAATCAAAAATCTGGTGAAAACTTATGGAAGTAAAGAATTTGAAACAAAAGCATTGAAGGCTATTGATCTGGATATTTACGAAAATGACTTCATTGCGATCATGGGACCAAGTGGCAGCGGGAAAACAACCTTGTTAAATATGCTCTCCACTTTAGATAAACCGACACAAGGTTCGATCCTGATTGACGGCGTGGATATCACCAAAATCAATAATAAGGATCTCTCTAAATTAAGAAAAGAAAAAATCGGGTTTATTTTCCAGGATTATAATCTGTTAGATAACATGTCATTAGAAGATAATATTGCCTTGCCGCTTTCTTTAGATGGAGTCGATAAAAAACAGATCATAGCCAAAACAGTAAAAATTGCCGCAATGTTTGGTTTGACTGAACATTTAAAAAAATATCCTTATCAGTTATCCGGCGGTCAAAAGCAGCGGGGTGCCAGTGCCCGAGCCCTGATCACCGATCCTAAAATCATCTTTGCAGATGAACCAACAGGAGCTTTGGATTCAAAATCGAGTCGTGATCTGCTGGAAAGTCTTGAATCTGCCAACCAGAGAAATCAGGCAACGATTTTGATGGTGACTCACGATGCTTTCAGTGCCAGCTATGCCAAACAAGTATACATGCTGCGTGATGGGGCTATCACAGCACGTTTGAATGCGGGCAGGGATCGCTCAGAATTTTATGATCGCATTCTAAAACTATTAGCTTCTATGGGGAGTGGATCAGAATGAGTTTATTTCCATTATCTTTCTCAAATTTTAAACGCAGCCTGAAAAATTATGTTTCTCTGATCGCCTCCTTGTCTTTTACGATCTTCATCTTGTTTAACTTTCAAAATATTGTATTTTCCGATGCGTTAGACCAATTGCGTTATATGCAAAAAAGTTATATCAATATAGTCGTTCAATCTGTATCGGTCGTTCTGATCTTTTTTATGTTTTTCTTTGTCTGGTATGCGACAAATGTTTTTTTAAACCAGCGGAAAAAAGAAATCGGCATCTATACATTTATGGGGCTTGATAATAGCAAAATCGGGAGAATGTATTTATTAGAATCGCTTTTTACCGGACTTTTTGCTTTAATGATCGGGCTGTTCACAGGAATCATTTTTTCAAAGCTGTTTATGATGATTTTGCTAGCCATTTCAGATATCAGGGCGAATATTTCATTTCAGATCTCACTGAACCCTATTTTGATCACTGCGGCCGTCTTCCTTGCTATTTATTTATTAATGATGCTTAAGGGTTATCTTAATATTGTCAGGAGCAGTGTTTTAGATATGCTTTCCGCCAGTAGAAAGAATGAATTAAGAAAGGAGTGCGGCTGGGTAACCGCTTTTAAAGTAGTGATCGGACTAGTCATCTTGTTAAGCGGCTATTTTGTGGCACTGCGCACAGGCAGTTTATCCTCAATGGGTTATGCGCTATTGGCTACTGTTCTTGTGATTATTGGTGTTTATCTGTTATATGACGGGTTCATTCCCTTTATTTTACAAAAATTGACTGCAAATAAAGCTTTTTTATATCAAAAACAAAGGAATCTGTGGGTCAATAATCTGGCTTTTCGAATGAAAAAAAATTATCGAACTTATGCGATCGTAACGATTCTATTGACCAGCAGTGTGACGGTTTTGGCCACTTCGCTTGCCATGAAAAATCGTTATGACGGAGTCGCAAATTTTCGTGAGACCTATACGTATCAAGTGATGAGTTTCAGCAAAATGGATCAGGCGGAATTGACCCGGCGAGTAGAAAAAGATAATAAGATCAAGTATCAGTCAAGCATGATGATTTCCGTGTTGAAAAGTAATCGAGTGGATACGCAGTTCTCAGAGAGCGGTTACAGTATTATTTCCTATTCTCAAATCAAAGCTGCGGCAAAGGCTGCCAATCAAACTTTTGATTATCCCAAGTTAGAGGAAAATGAAGTCATCGAATTGGATCACCAGTATATTATGAGTTTCGCTTCAGATTTTACGGGCACTCAGAAAATGAAAATGGATGGTCAAACTTATGAGATCACTGCGGTCTCTAAAACTCCTTATCTGGGTTCGTTACAAGAAAATATGGAAACTTATATAGTCAGCGATGAGACCTATCAACGACTAAAGCCTACGATGCAGACCTTGTATTTAGAAAATATTCGCATCAAAAATCCGCAGAATTTTGCCGCTTCTAAAGACGACTTAGATCCATTGATGACGGCAGAATTAGACCCGGAGAACAGTCAATCGATCCAATATGTGGCTGTTGATCCAAGCAATCCGGATATTTCCTGGATCCGGATCATGTATTCCATTACAGTATTTTTATTTTTAGTTTTCCTGTTTGCCTCAGTCAGCGTGATCTTCATGAAATTATATAACGATGCTTTTGATGACAAGGAACGTTATACGATTTTAAAGAAAATCGGCATTCCAAAGAAAACATTGCGCCAGTCGATCGCAAAAGAGATCCGTTTTGCTTATTTTTGTCCATTTGTACTGATGGTCATTTCATCCTATTTTTCTGTACATGCCTTAGCCAATGTTATGAAAACAAACCTGATCCAAATAAATATTTACAGTACATTGGCTATTGGCATCATCTGCTTTATTTTCTACCACATATCTGTGAATTCTTTTATAAAAAATATTGCATAGTAAAATCCAAAAAAGTGTCAAGAATCATAGTGATAACTCTTGACACTTTTTTGGATTTGTCTTTAAACTGCTGTAATAAATGAAGAAGTGAAAATAAGCATTATAGTGCTTGGTATTCCGCTCTTTTACCGCCAATCAATTTTGGTCTGGAGGTTAAGGCAGTGACATGGGCCGCGCCCAATTCCTTAAGAGCGAGACGAAGAGGGATCTGAACATGTTTGATATGCATAGCGATCGCTGTATCGCCAATATCGATGCCGGCTTTTGCCGTGATGTGTTCGATTTCAACGGGATCTTTAAATAATTCAAAAGCGGCGACAGAGCAGGCACCGCCGGCATGCAGTGCCGGTACGACTGAAACGATCTCAAAATCTTTTTTTTCTGCAAGTTCTCGTTCAACGACCAAAGCCCGGTTGATATGTTCACAACCTTGAACTGCCAGATAAATATTCTTTTCTTTTACTAATTCTAAAATCGTTTGGACAATGACTTTTCCAATTTCTTTGTTGGAACTCTTACCTATCACGCCACCGACAACTTCACTGCTGCTGCAACCTAAAACGAAGATCTCACCTGCTTTGATCCCGGAAATTTCAAGTAGCTCTTTCATCATCACTTTTAAATCTTGTTGAATTTTTTCTGCTGACTGACTCATTATTTTTCCCCCTACGGATTATCTAATTTTGTTAAATTTTTTTTGGAGATTTTTTTCAAGGCTGCGGCAACTGGGACTGTAACAATGATGCCTAAGATATTTTGAATGACATTCCCTAAAACCGAAAGAATAGAAGCGTAAAAACCGTAAAGCAAAGCGCCAGCTAAAAAATAACCGGCTACCATGACTAATGATGCAGCAAAAAGCCCAATAATCAGTTTACTCCTGCTATTTTGAAAAGCAATTTTTCCACAGACATAACCCTGAAGTCCATGGATCAGGATCGAGAAAGGCGCCCATTGTGCGTAACCTGAAAGAAGATCGATCATGCCGCCACTGACGGCACCTACGATGGCAGCGGAAGGACCGCCTAAAACTAATGCAGTTACATAGATACCAGCCTCGGCCAAAGTCACAAAACCTTTTGTAGGCGGTACGGGAATAATAAAGAATAAAGATAAAGTGACAGTAGCAGCTGTCAGCATGGCTAGTAGCGGGATTCTGGTTTTACTCATTTTTTTCATGGAATTTCTCCTTTCTTTTCTCTCGATAAGCCCCTTGCCAGACATTTCCTAGTTCTGGTGAAAAATCACAGCCGTCAGCAATTCCGGCAAAAACAAACTCTTTGGCCAATTCGACGGCTTTCTTTATCGGCATACCCTTAGCTATTCCTGCAGTGATCCCTGCGGCAAAAGTGCATCCGGCGCCGTTAATATAGTGACTGTCTAATTTGGGATATCGAAATTCATAATTTTTTTTATTGTCGAGTAAAAGATCGACTGCTGTGGCTCCGGGAATTCTTTGACCCCCTTTGATAACCACGTTTTCAACACCAAATTCTTGAATTTTTTTTGCTGCTTGTTTCATCTTGGGGATGGATCCGATTTTAGGGATATCTGCAAGCAGTTCCGCCTCGACCAAATTTGGTGTAGTGACGAAAGCCAGCGGCAGCAGAACATTTCTCATCAGCTCGAAAAAAGGCTGAGCTAAGGTAGCAGCAGTTTCTTTAAATGCTAAAACTGGATCTACGATCAAAGGAATAGACGATTTTTTTTTAAGAAGATTTGCCACTAGTTTTAGGTTTTCCTGATTTCCAAGCATCCCGATCTTTATCGCAGCTAAATCAGGGTACATAGCAAAAATACTTGTCAGCTGCTCATAAAGCAAGGCAGTTGGAACAGGATCAATGATGAAATTTTGTTGTTCATCTATACTAGTTATACAAGTTAATGCTTGGACACCAAATACTCCATATTCCGCAAAAGTCCTTAAATCAGCCTGCATGCCGCCAGCACCGGAGGAATCCGAACCGGAGATCGTTAAAACTTTTTTTACCACAAGATCCCTCCCCGCAATTTTTAATAATAAGTGTAGTGCAGAGTTGATGGCAAAAAAACAGCCAAATGGCAGTTTTTCATCTCATCCAATTATCGGTGGAATGAATTTGGGTTTAAAGTAGAAGATAAGATTTTTTTTGAAAGCGGGGGAAAAAATGTTGACAAATCGCGAAGAGATTGATATTTTAGAAGAGTAATCGATTACGCGTTTAAAGGAAGTACAAATGAAAAAAAAAAAATTTCTATAAAAGATATTGCTAAACTCAGTGAGGTCTCAGTTGCAACAGTTTCCCGGGTGATCAATAACAATGGTCGTTTCTCTGAAGAAACGCGAAAAAAAGTTGAAAAAGTCATTTCTGAAACCGGCTATGAAACGAATGATGTGGCTAAAAGTTTACGCATGCAAAAATCAAATACGATTGGGATACTGATTCCTGATATCAGCAGTTCCTTCTTTTCGAAGGTAGTAAAAAAAATTGAAGCTTTTCTCTTTTCAAAAGGATATTCTACTATCATTTGTAATACGGATCGAAATGCGGATAAGGAAAATGCTTATTTGAGGATGTTGGAAGGAAAGATGATCGATGGTCTGATCGTTATTTCAGGAGTCAAAGCATTTGGATTGGACAGCATGAGTAAAAATATCCCGGTAGTTTGTATTGACCGGGAACCTCGAGATAAAGAAACGATTTTGATTGAATCCAATCATTTTCAAGGAGCCTTTCTGGCTACTGAAGCGATGATACAAAAAGGAAGCCGCAAGATCGCGATCATTGTTCAAAGAGAATATCTATCTTCTTCTCGTGATCGGATAAATGGCTATTGTCAGGCGTTAGAAGACTACAGTTTACCTTTTTCTCAAGAACAGATCATTCGCTTGCCGGATGTTATTGAACCTTCGCGAACTGAATTGGCAAAAGCAGCATTATTGGCCAGATTTAAAAAAGGTCAAAGATTTGATGGTGCCTTTGCGATCAATGACCGGCTGGCCATAGGTGCGGTTCAGGCCGCTTTAGAAAATGGTTTAACTATTCCAAGCGAGTTTCGAGTAATGGGCTTTGATAATGATTCTATTTCAAAATATTGTCAGCCCAAATTATCAACGATCAATCAAGACAGCACTGGAATTGCCGAAAAGGCCAGCCAGGCACTGTTAAGCTTGATCGAAACACCAACAAAAAAAGTAGCGCGGCATCAGGTCATCGATGTAGAGTTGATTGTAAGAGAAACAATTTAAATGTGTTTTTCTTACAGAACGAGAAAACGATTACCCAATACTTGGCAATTTTCAAATATTTGCCATTAATGAAGTTTGGTTAATCGATTACCCAAATAGAACAAATATATCTTGTATATTTTGAATGGGTTGTTTTTGAAGTTTGGTTAATCGATTACTCAAAGAAGGCAAGAACATGGGAAAATTGATTTGTCCCTCAATAATGTGTGCAGATTTTGGCCATTTAGAACAAGTGGTCCAAGAGTTGGACCAGGCGGGAGCCGATATCTTCCATATGGATTTTATGGACGGCCATTTTGTCCCTAATTTTGGGCTGGGACTTCAAGATTTTGAATTTGTGCGCAAGGCGACCAAAAAATTGGTGGATGTCCATTTGATGATCCAAAATCCCGGCCGATATGTAGAGAAATTTGCCGATTTAGGTGCGGACATCATTTATATTCATCCAGAAGCCGACATTCATCCGGCAAGAGCGTTAGCGGTGATCCGCAAAAAAAATAAGAAAGCGGGTCTGGCGATTAATCTCGGCACGGCTCTTGAAACAGTAGCTGAGCTATTTCCGTTGATTGATTATTTGATGGTTATGACGGTCAATCCAGGATTTTCCGGGCAAAAATATTTGGACTATGTGGATCAAAAGATCGAGCGAGTGATTCCATATGCTCAAAAGCATCATTTTAAAGTCATGGTCGACGGCGCGACGGCGCGATCTCAAAAGTGAAGATCGAGGCCTTGAGTCGACTTGGTGTGACAGGCTTTGTACTAGGAACGTCCGCCTTATTTGGCAAAGAAGAAAGTTACGGAGAAATCATTCCGCTGCTTAAAAATTAGAAAGAAGAGAGAATCATGAAGTTAGCGATTGGGAGCGATCACGTCGGTTTTGAATTGAAGCCTGCAATTATTGAATATGTAAAAGAACTAGGACATGAAATCGAGGATTTTGGAACTTTTTCATCAGAAAGGACGGATTATCCAATTTATGGGGAAAAAGTGGCCGAAGCTGTGGCTTCAGGAGCTTACGATGGCGGGATCTTGATTTGCGGGACAGGTGTCGGGATCTCGATTGCTGCGAATAAAGTTAAAGGGATCCGAGCAGTCGTTTGCAGTGAACCGTATTCGGCTAAATTATCTAAAGAACACAACAATACCAATATCGTTGCCTTCGGTTCCCGAGTGGTCGGCAGTGAATTAGCCAAGATGATCGTCAAAGAGTGGTTAGATGCAAAATTTATTGGCGGTCGTCACGAAAAACGAGTAGGGATGATCGGTGAAATCGAAAAAGAACAGGAAGAAGAAAGGAAAGAGAAAAATGAATTATGAAGAATTAGCAAAATTTATTCTAGAAAATATAGGCGGCAAAGACAATATTTCTCTATCGCTCAAAGCCTAACCGCTTCATTCAGCTTTTCTGATCTAGCTTCACAAACCAGCTCATTACGGCAAAAAGATAAATTTCATAAGGATCAAAAGAGCGATCCTCACTTAATTTCCTTTTTTGCTTATGAGCTGAACGGGTTTGTTCAGCTTTTCATACTTATCTGATTTGGCAGATAATATGGTTATTTTCTATTATTTTCTGGTATTCCAGCAGATCTTCTGAATGGAGTTGAGGGATATCATGTAAAGTGTACTCTCGATCCAGATATTCATATTTTTTCTCACCGAATTGATGGAAAGGCAGCAACTCAATTTTTTTAACGCCCAGCTGATTGAATAATTCAGCAAATTTTTCAGCATCAATTAGTGAGTCGTTAAATTTTGGAATTACTGGGATACGTATGATCAAGTTAGAATGAAGTGCTATTGCGATTGTTAAGTTTTTTAAAATCAGTTCATTGGACACTCCGATTCCTTTTTTGTGTTTATTCGTGTCGTAATGCTTGACGTCAAAAAATACCAGATCAACATGTTGTAGAAATTCTTTAAAGATCTCTGATTTAACGTATCCAGTAGTTTCACAGGCGGTGTGTATTTTTTTTCCCTGTAAAGCTTCCAGCAATTCAATCGCAAAATCTGCCTGATAAAGTACTTCACCGCCAGAAAGAGTGACTCCGCCATTTGATTCTTGATAAAAGGGTTCATCCTTCATGACTTCTTTCATAATTTCTGCCACTGTTTTGTATTCTCCCACATTAGCGTAACTTTTCTTTTGATTCTCCCACATTTTTTCAGGCTCTCCCGCTTGTGATTCTGGATTGGAACACCAGTAGCAGCGCAGCGGACAGCCTTTGAAGAAAACTACTGTGCGGATGCCGGGTCCATCATGAATACTAAATTTTTGCAGATTAAAAATGCAAGCTCTATTTTCCATAGGATTGCCCCCTTTTTTTCATCTTTATAATAGCACAGATTTATTTTTACGTAAACATAAATAGTTTCGTTCGAAACTAAATTTATAGATGTTGTCTTACTTATGGGGATATGTTAAGATGATTTGCGAGGAGGCTGGGATATGTCTAGAGAAGAACAATTAATTGCTTTGGTAAGCCAAGATAAAAAAATAGCCGTCAATGAGCTTTCTGAAAGACTGAAAGTGTCCAAAGTAACGATTCGAAAGGATTTAGATAAACTTGAACAAAGAGGGATCATTCATCGGGAACATGGTTTTGCTTTGATCAATAATGAAGATGATCTCAATTATCGTTTGGCAAAAAATTATGATTTAAAAAGAAAAATTGCTTTGGAAGCCGCAAAGACGATCCATGATGGCGAAACAGTAATGATCGAATCCGGTTCAACTTGCACTCTGCTTGCTGAAGAATTAGCTTTCAATAAAAAAGACATCACGATCATCACGAACTCTTGTTTTGTGGCTTCTTATGTAAGAAAAGCCGAAACGGTCAAAATCATTCTCTTAGGCGGAGATTATCAAAAAGAATCTCAGGTAAATGTAGGTCCATTAGTGGAACAGGTAGTTCAGCGTTTTTTTGTAGATAAGTTGTTTGTGGGCATTGATGGGTTTGATGAGCAGCGCGGATTCACGGGCAGTGATCTGGCTAGAAGTGACACATCCAGAATCCTTTCAAGGTGTGCCGACCAGACAATAATTTTAACTGACTCAAGTAAATTTAACGATCGCGGTGTTGTTGCTCAATTTGCCTTTCATGAGATCGCAGCGATTTATACTGATAAGGGGATCTCCAATGATAAAAAAATTTTTTTAGAACAACTCGCGATAAAAGTAAATATGATTTAATAAGGACGGCTTTATACCTAGTATAAGGCTTTTTTTATTTTTCTCATTATTGACGTTTATTCATGCTTATGATATTATTATTTCGAAAGAAATATAATTATGTTTCGAAAGAAAGAAGGAACCTGCTGTGAATACTCAAGTCAAAGAAAAAGTAAATATTGATGCAGAACCTTATTTTGGAAAACTAACCGATCGGATCGCCCGTTATCGAGAAAGTGTTATGGATAGCAAGCCATATGTATGTGCGGAAAGAGCCGTGTTGACAACGGAAAGTTATAAGCAGTATCAAGACCAGCCGATTGTTTTAAAACGAGCTTACATGTTGAAAAATATTCTTGAACATATGACTATTTTTATTGAAGCAGATACTTTGATTGTTGGAAATCAAGCTTCTGCTAATCGTTCAGCTCCTATTTTTCCAGAATATGCCATGGATTGGGTCATCGCGGAGTTGGATGAATTTGAAAAGCGGGATGGCGATATTTTCTACATTACAGAAAAAACGAAAGAAAAATTAAGGCAGATCGCTCCTTTCTGGGAACATAATACAACGAAAGAGAAGGGTTTAGCCGCCATTCCGCCAAAAAGCCGCGTTTTTTATGACTTAGGGATCATCAAGGCGGAAGGAAATATTACTTCTGGCGATGCCCATATTGCAGTAGATTATGAAAAAGTGATCGATCAAGGATTAGACTCTTATGAAAAACGAATTCGAAAATTGTTAGCGGAGTTGGATTTGACTGCTGCAGAAAATGAAAAGAAATTTTATTTTTATGAAGCGATTTTAATTGTTTTAGAAGCCGTAAAAAATTTTGCCAAGCGATATGCAGAATTAGCCGAGCAAAAAGCTAATGAAACAATAAATGAGACTCGAAAAAAAGAATTATTAGAAATTGCACGGATCTTGCGCAAAGTCCCTGCTCAACCAGCAGATACTTTCTATGAAGCCGTCCAATCTATTTGGTTGATTCAATTAGTTTTACAAATTGAATCCAATGGGCATTCTTTATCTTATGGCCGCATGGACCAATACTTGAACCCATTTTTATCACGGGATATGAAAAAAGGTGCCATAACGGAAGATCAGGCCGTCGAATTATTGACCAATCTTTGGGTGAAGACATTCACGATCAATAAGATCCGCAGCTGGTCGCACACTCAGTATAGTGCGGGGAGTCCTTTATATCAAAATGTGACGATCGGCGGTCAGACGCCAAATAAAAAAGACGCGGTCAATAAACTGTCTTATTTGATTCTAAGAAGTGTCGCGCAGTCGAAACTGCCGC
>JAATEZ010000503.1 GCA_015655485.1 Lactobacillales bacterium
CAGATTTAAGTGCCTTGCCAAACGGCTGTCCGAGGCACATTGCCACGATTAAAATAACAATCGGCAACATGACCGCAGGCCCTAAGTCAACGAAGTATTGCACAAATGATAACAGAGTTTCCATTCATAAAACCTCCTATGCATTTAGAATAAATCATGCTATCGCAAGATTATGTTACTTTAGATAGGACAATATCTTTTCTTCTGTGGCTTCTTTATTGATACCGCTCAAGAAAGCCATACCATTTACATAGGGTTTGCCGAAATCTTTTTTTATCCTCATTGTTGTAACAATGAGATCCACACCGTCAAGACTACTTTCAATTTCCGTCATGCGGATTTGAAGGATTTCCACATCTATACCATTTTCCTTACAAAGTTCCTTGATTGCACTTGCTGCTACTGTTGAAGTCGCTACCGCTCCGCCACATGCCACAATAACTTTTTTCATTTTTAACTCCCGTCTTTCTTTTTATTTTGGATATTCAGTCTTGTACTACACCAAATTATCCACCATGATTTTACAAAACTCATCTTTATTTATCGTTTCCTGCAATTTTTGAATAAGCTTTTCCTGTTGGAAAATTCCAAATAGCTTTTGCAGTATCGATAAATGTTGATTTGCATTTTTCAACGCCAACATAAAAATTAATTTAACCGATACAACATCATCGGGATTTTCCATACTATGAAATTCAACTGGTCGTATTAACCGCAGTATTGCAATGCCATTTTTAAATATATTGTCAGCCGGTGTAGCATGAGGAATGGCAATGCCTGCATTCTGCAGCGCAACACCCGTCGGAAAATCATTTTCTCTTTCACTTACCGCTATGACATAAGCCGTTTTTATATAGCCTTGATGCACCATCATATCCCCTAAAGTTTTGATAGCTGTCTTGTCATCATCAGCCTGCCCATCCAAGCAAATCAACTCTTCTTTTATTAAATCAGCAATATCCATATCCTTCACCCCTGCTGCAACTGCTCTCTAAAATTTTTTATAAATGATTCATAAGATGCATCATGAATCATCTTCTTGACACCATTCTCTTTAACCAAATATTTGAATAATTTGATGAAAATAGATTCCCACATTTGGAACTGCGCCTTAGCAATACTGATAAGAAACACCACTTGTACATGATGTTCTTCCCACATAATCGGTTTATCCAAAATCAATGTTGCAATCGATGAGAGGGTCATATCATTGTATATTGGATGCGGAATTGCCACGAGATTCCCAATCTCTGTAGGTGAGGCTTCCTCCCGCTCAAAAACAGAATCTTTTGTGACATCATTCATGAGCCCTTTACTCTTCAACTGTTCAGTTAAAAATTCAAGAATTTCTTTCTTATTTGAGAACTGCAACCCGACATTAAAGCAGTCTGCCCGGAAAAAAAGGTCTATCCCTGATTCTGTTGCCGCATTCATCGAGAAAAATCTCTGTTCTATCATGTTGACTTCATTCTGATTCAGCAAATGATGCAGCCAAACGATTTTATCTGAAGAAACATGCTTTATGGGGACAGTTGTAATAACCATATCTATACTGTCGATAGCTGCTTGATCCAATTTGTATCCTGGAACCGTGTCTACAACTTTAATTCTAGTTTTAAAATATTCCTCGATCCGTGCTCGAATTAAAACCGCTGTGCCTATTCCTGTAGCACAAACAAGAAGTGCTCTTCTCACATAGGCGTCATTCTTAATGTCTAGCCTGCTCAATGCCGCACCGAAATGAATGGCTATATAACCTATTTCATTTTGATTTACTATGACATGGGCTTTTTTTTCAATAAAGCTGCCGGCAATTACTGCGATCTGAAATGCCAGTGGATATTCGGATTTAATAACTTCCAGAACATCATTGCGAATATTCATCTGGAACCGCATACGTGGAATCGAAGCTTTAAGATGTAATGCCAGCCATTTAATCAAATTCGCATCCTGAGTAAAATCTATACCTACTGTTTCATTTACTACGGTCAGTATTTCTTTGACCATTTTCTCCATATGCGCAAAAGGCTGTTCATCCACATCCATATATTTTTTGCTTGCTAACAAATGCTGTGTCAAATAATATATTTCACTTGTTGCGACATCCACGTGCATTTCACGGTAAAGCTCCTCAAAAATCGAAGCTGCAACCTCAAATTCATTCGTCTTTTCCAAAATCTTCGTCTGGCTAACCGGATATACCATATAATTTTCTTGTTTCGTTCGCTTCATTACAATAGCTATATGCACTAACAAATTCTGCACTGCCATATCTGTCAAGCGAATCTCATAAGCCGTAATAACACGTAAAATAATTTTTTCTATTGTATCGAGATCCATATCTTTAAATAAATCCTGATAAAATATATCTTTGTATGTATTTCCACCTTGTTTTTTATTCAAAATATACTCTGATATACAATAACGAATTTTTACTTCATTGCCATCAATTCGCAGACCATTCGTCTTATAACTTAGAAGCTCCAAATCATATTCTGCTAGTTTTTTAACCACCGCCTTTAAACTGATTTTAAGTGTCGAAACACTGATATAGAGTTCATCTGCGAGCTGCTGTTGTGTAATCCGGGTATTTTCCAAAGCATTATATAAAAATCTCTGGATAATAAAGTTCACACGATCCTCCGCGGAAACAACATATGCATTTGTAGACTCTCCCTTCACCAGTTTTTGAAATAAATCAGCATCTTGAATCTCCAGATTGTAACCTGAGCGCGTATCTGAATGAATCACTGCACCGCACTCTGCTAGATAAGTGCCGGCATTTTTTACATCAGTACGAATCGTTCGTGAAGAAACCCCCATGAGCCGGGAAAGTTCTCCTCCCGTCATGCGATTCTCATGCTGCTGAAGCAAGCTGATGATTTTGTGCTGTCTCTTACTTAGCATGTTTAGCAATCCCTCCTGCTTTAATTTCAGTTTAACAAAAAAACAACGGTACAGCATAGTTCATCTATTTCCTATCATTGCGGAAATAATCTGTCATTAATTTTTATTTTTC